>NZ_JBKVNQ010000032.1:0-31840 GCF_046967715.1 Hominisplanchenecus sp. | reverse complement strand
AAGTGCTATTCGGAGAACTCTTTCACGTTAAATTCAACTAAGTATGGAAAGAACCAGTGCTTTTTCTGACAGTGACAGCATACTTCCCCATGAAATAACTTCCAGCGGAAGTCCTATCCCGATGAAACTTAATGTTGACTCTTCCACAATAGCACTTCGGATATTCATGACAACCATAAACATGATGGAAGATAAAAAATTGGGTGCAAGATGTTTATAAAGAATATAAAAAAATCCTCCCCCCATGCACCTGGCCGCAATTACATATTCATTGTTTCGCAGCTGCCGCACTTCTGTTCTGATAATTTTGGCTATACTCATCCAACTCGTAATCCCTATCACAAAAGACAGACTGAATACATTTGCCTTTCCAAGAATGGCCTGCAGAAAAATAACCGTCAGAAGATTCGGAATGCTCAGCAGAATCTCTGTTGCCCTCATGAGCAGCATATCCAGCCAATCCGGTGCCATGCCGCTTACCGTACCAAATACGATTGCAATACCGGTAGATATCACAGTTGCTGCAATTCCGATAAACAGAGACTGTCGTCCGCCGTACCAGATCATGGAAAAAATATCACGCCCCATAGTATCTGTTCCAAACAAAAATTCTTTACATGGAGCAATTGTATAATTTTTCAGATCCATGTAAGACGGATCTTTTGTCATGATTCGATTGCAGAACAGACAGCCACCCACGATCAGTATCAAAATGATGACAGACAGCCATGGAATCGTATCATACCATCTGTTTGCTTTTTTCTGTACCTGCTGTTCTGCAAGCTCTGGTTTTACTCCAACAATTTCAAACAGTTCACTCATAGTTATCCACCTCCTGCATTTCCGACTGCCTGCTGATACGCATTCTCGGATCGATCCTCTCATTAAGAATCTGTGCAGCCATATTACAGGCAATGATTATGATCCCTGACATCAGACTGATGATCATCAGTAAATTATAGTCTTTATAACGGGCACTTTCATATGCCAGTGTCCCTATTCCGGGATAAGAAAGAACAGTCTCTGCCACATAAGTTCCTCCCATGATATGCGTTACCGAAATCGCCATAATGCTCAGATATGATGGCATGATATTTCTCATACAATGTACCAGCATAATACGGGATTTTTTTATTCCTTTTGCTTTTGCCATCAGCACATAATCTGCACGGATTTCATCCAGCATTTTATTCCGGACCATGTAGCCATAATACCAGAGATGTTCTGTCACGATTACAGTCAACGGCAGTATCATATGTAAGATTCGGTCGGAAATGTTTTTTTCCTGCCCGACTGCATATGCCCCGGAACTTGGCAGCCATCGTAGCGAAACAGAAAATACAAGAATCAGCACCAGTGCCAGCCAGAACTCTGGGACACAGCTTATGATCGTCCCTGCTTTACAGATGATTTTATCCAGCCATCCGCCTTCTTTCCATGCACATATGACTCCAAGCAGCAATGCACCTGCAAATATAATCAAAAAGCCAGTACCGCCAAGAAGCAGGGTATTACCAAGTCTGCTTTTCAGCACATCCAGTACATCCATCTTATATTTATAAGAACGTCCGAAATTTCCATGAAAGACCTGATGAATCCACCTGCTATACTGTACAGAAATTTTATCATTCAGACCAAGTTTTTCTTCTGCCCACTCTCTTTCTTCAGGACTCATCTTTTCCACTCGTTCTCCGTAGTAAGAAAACAGTGGATCTCCCGGTGCAAGTCTGGAAACATAAAATGTCACAAGAGAGAGCAGTCCTACACTGATCATAAAAATCACCAGTTTTTTTCCATAATACAGCATTCGTTCGCCTCTCATAACACTTCACCTTTCTGTCTTTCTATTCGTGGATCCGGTATTGGGACTGCCGCTAACAGTGCTTTGGTATATTCATGTTCCGGATGGGCGAAAATATCTTTTGTTCTCCCTTCCTCCACCAGTTTCCCGTGATACATAACACCTGTCCTGTCACACAGAAACTCCACCATTGAAAGATCATGAGCAATAAAAAGAAATGAAAAACCCTGTTCTTTCTGTAATTTCCGAAACAGATTTACCATCTGTGCCTGAATGGACACATCAAGCGATGCAATCGGTTCATCTGCCACGATCAGCTCCGGTTTTGTGGAGAGTGCCCGTGCAATCGCTACTCTCTGCCGCTGTCCACCGGATAATTCACAGGGATATTTTTCCATATAACTGCGATCCAGTCCAACAAGCTCTAACTGTTTTTCTATCTCTTTTTTACCTGGCCTGCCCTTTCCTGAATAAATACGCAGTGGTTCTGCTACAATATCCTCGATTTTCATTCTCGGATTCAGACTGGATGCGGAATCCTGAAAAATCATTTGCCGTGTCATCTGCAGCATTTTCCGATTTTTTCGAAACTCTTTGTTTTTACAGATTGGGATCCCCTTGTAAAATATTTCTCCTTCAGAAGGTTTATATATATTCATAATACAGCGTGCCACTGTAGATTTTCCTGATCCAGATTCCCCTACCAGTCCGTAAATTTCCCCTTTTTTTATTTGAAAAGATACATCATCTATCGCTTTTACTGTCATTTTTCTCTTCAGGTGAAACATATGCGAAAGATGCTGCACATCCAGTAAACTGTTATTTTCCATATCTTCGTTCTCCAATCGGAGCCTTTACTTCCGGAGCTCGTTCATCCAGCAGCCAGGTAGCTGCATAGTGCGTGTCCGTAACCTGAAACATGGGCGGCTCTTTTTCATAATCTATCCTCATCGCATACGCATTTCTCTCTGCAAATGCATCACCTTTTGGCGGATGGATCAGGGTTGGAGGCATTCCCGGTAATGTCGGAAGCCATTCTTTCCCCCTGGACAAAATCGGAAGAGACTGCAGCAGCCCCCATGTATACGGATGCCTTGGATCATAAAAAATCTCTTCCGCTGTTCCGATTTCCACAATTTTTCCTGCATACATAACCGCTACACGATCTGCCACCCCTGCTACAACCCCAAGATCATGGCTGATAAAAACGGTTGCCATCCCGAGTTTTTTCTGGATTCTCCGAAAAACATCAAGAATCTGAGCCTGAATCGTCACATCCAGTGCCGTGGTCGGCTCATCCGCAAACAGAATTTTGGGATTGCCTGCAAGTGCGATTGCCATGACTGCCCTCTGACGCATTCCACCTGAAAATTCATGTGGATACTGCGAAATTCTCACTTCCGGCTCATCAATTTCCACCAGCTGCATCAACTCAAGAACTTTCTCTTTCACCTGTTTTTTTGGCACTTTTTTATTATGGATCCGCACAGCTTCTTCGATCTGTTTCCCGATGGTCATTGTCGGATTGAGGGATGTCATCGGATCCTGAAATATCATGGAAAAAAGGTCTCCCCGCAGCCGTGACATATTTCTCTGCGTATAATCCGTGATATCTATGCCATCTGCCAGGATCTTCCCGGATTTAATTTTTGCCGTCTTCGGAAGCAATTTCATAATGCTTTTACATAATGCACTTTTCCCACATCCGGATTCTCCTACTATAGCCAGGACTTCCCCTTCCTCTACGGTCAGGCTGACATCTCGAACTGCCTCCACTTCACCGGATTTTGTAAAAAAACTTACTGATAAATGCTCTGTCTTCAGTAACTCTCTCATAATGAACCTCTTATAACTGCATAAAGAGACTGTTCCCAGTCTCTTTGCAGCTCTCTTTTATTCTTGTACTATTTCCCAATCCTGAATATTCCAGAAGATACCTACTCCATGATGTCCAAGAACCGTATTTTCAGAGATTCCCTGTATATCTGAATCTGCCACATAATTAGCATCAATATAGCAGATAAATGCATATGGCGGATCCTGCAGCAGCTCTTCCTGGAAAAGATCATAATATTTTGCACGGGTTTCCTGATCTTCATACTGTCTTGCCAGAGTCAGATATTCATCCACTTTCTCATTAGAGTAGGAAGAATAATTTGCACCCTTATCTGTGCCAAAAACTTTATAGGTATGATCGTCTGCATCAAACGGGCTTCCCCAGCCGATCAGACATGCCATCTGTCCGCCCCAGTCAATCTGTGCCGGAATATCTACCGTACAGTTAATGCCTATTTCCTGTAACTGCTGAGCTGCTGCCTGTGCGATATCAATTCGGTCCTGCTCTCCGGACATAACGCTGAGGACGAAACCGATTTCTTCCCCGTTTCTTTCATAAAAGCCATTTTTTCCCATCTTGCATCCTGCATCTTCAAGGATCTTTCTGGCTTTTTCCGGATTATAATCATAATGTTCTGCCTTTTCATTGTTATATATATTTCTCTGTAACGGACCATAAGCCGGCATTCCCTGTCCAAGAAGTACTGCATCTATAATTGCCTGGCGGTCAATTGCATAACAGATTGCCGGAATAAGATCTTTGTTTTCCTTCCAGTAATCATTTGCGAAATTAAACATAATACCACGATAATCGGAAGTAGTCATATCGTAACAGCTGTATCCATCCATATTTTTGAAATTCTCTGCATTTTTCGGATCCAGCAAAGCCATATCAATCTCACCGGACTGCAACTGGACTGCCTGTGTATTATCGTCCTCTACAATTTTAAAAATCACCTTATCGATTTTGGGACTGCCAAGATAGTAATCTTCATTTTTTGTCATTACAATAGACTGCCCTGCATCCCAGCTTTCCAGTTTATAAGGGCCTGTACCTACAGGATGCCGGAAAAAGTCTGATTCCTGCATATCTTCCCCTTCCAGAAGATGCTTTGGCAAAATCGCTATCGTCATATATTCCAGAAATGCCACATTTGGTTCTGCCAGTTTAAAGGCAATCGTCTGGTCATCCATTACTTTTATTTCCTGAACATCTTCATAGTTTGGTGCATTTTCTGATCCATTCTCCGGATCCATAATAGCCTCGATGGTAAATTTTACATCATCTGCAGTAAAAGCTTCCCCGTCATGCCATTTGATCCCGTCACGGATATGGAACGTATAAGTACAGCTGTCCTCATCATATTCCCATTTTTCTGCAAGACCCGGAATCACCTGGTCATCTGCATCATGAGCCGTCAGACCGCTAAATAACAACACATTAATCTCACAGTGTTCATCCATCGCCGGATTGATTCTTGTGTAATCACCGGATCCATATACCAGCGTTGATTCTTCGGCTTTTTCTGTATTTTCTGATTCCTTCGTTGTTTCCTCCTGTTTTGCCGTCTCTTCTGCAGTACTTCCTGTTTTGGATGTATCCCCACAGGCTGTCAGAGACATTGCCATGGCCGCTGCAAGCAGCAATGCAATCACTTTCTTTTTCATCTATTTCCCCTTTCCGCTGTTCTGCTTCCTTTTGTTTTGAAAAGAGCCGCCGCTTTTGATTCAAGTCGAACGGACTGCTCTTTTTCGCAGTGCATTTATCATAATCTGTTTCTTTCTTCCCCACAAGCCCCCCGTCTGGTTATCTTCTTCCTTTCTTTTTGTACGATATTTCTGTACTTTTTCCCACTTTTTTCACTTTCGCATCCTTATCCGGGGGATAGCTGAATCACAAAAGACGCAAGCCACACTTCCGTGACTTGCGTCCCTTACGAATCTCTTTAAAAACTGCAATGTCTTTTTTTCTCAACTTCTTCCAATGTCGGCATTGCCGGTATTGCCCCTTTCTTCTCTACACAAAGACTTGCCACTGCATTTCCGAATCGCACATATTCTTTCAGTTCTTCTATGCCAAACATCTCCGGACTTTTTCCAGCTTTGCTGATGCAGTATAAAAATCCGCCCCAGAAGGAATCTCCCGCACCATTTGTGTCAACCGCCCTGCTTGTAAAGCCCGGGATCTGTATCCCGCCTTCTTTGCAGTAAAGATATGCTCCTTCGCTTCCAAGCGTGACGGCAATGATTTTAACACCTTTCTGAAATAAAATTTCTGCTGCTTCCTCTGGTTTTTCTTTTCCGGTCAGCAGTTCTGTCTCCTCATCTGAAATTTTCATAATATCAACATAAGGGATCAGGCTTCGCATCTGTTCTTTTGCCGTCTCTTCATTTTTCCATAAAGAAGCTCTGTAATTTGGATCATAGGATATCATGCTTCCATTTTTTTTTGCTCTTTTAACTGCATAAAATGTAGTATCTCTTGCCGGCTGATCGGTCAGCGAAAGGGAACCTGCGTGAAAAATTTTTGTCTGATCCAGAATCACGGTATGGATTTCTTCTTTTTCGATCCTGGTGTCTGCTCCTGGTTTTCTTGCAAAAGAGAACGATCTCTCTCCATTTTCCGCTGTTTTTACAAACGCAAGTGTCGTAAAAAATTTCTCATCCAGAATCATTCCGTCTGTCTCAACATTTTCTTTTTTCAGTACTTCTTTCAGAAATTCTCCATGCATATCTTTTCCTGCTTTTCCAAGAAAAGCTGTGCGGGCACCAAGTTTTGCCGCCGCAACTGCCACGTTTGCCGGAGCTCCGCCTGGGTTCTGTGCGAATACTGCCTGTCCTTCCTCATTGACTCCCTGCCAGGTAAAATCGATCAGGATCTCACCAAATGTTGTAATATCATAACAAGATTTTTTTGTCATTATTTCTATTCCTCCTAAGCAAACAGACTGATCACGAAAGCACAGATCAAACCGGTAAAGCCAATGATCGTTTCCATCATGGTCCATGATTTCAAGGTTGTTTTTTCATCAATTTCAAGCAGTGAGCTTACCAGCCAGAATCCAGAATCGTTCACATGGCTGAACGCCGTTGCTCCGCCCGTGATCGCACAGACCATTGCTGCCAGATAAAGCGGTGAAAGATTTGCAATTTCCGGCATGGATGCCATAATCCCTGCCGCCATCGTCATTGCAACCACCGCTGCACCTACCGAAGCACGAACCAGTGCAGCAATCAGAAATGCAGCCAGAATCAGCGGCAGACCGCTCTGTTCAAGTGCCGGGCCGATAATATCTCCCATTCCACACTCCTGAAGTACCCAGCGGATAATACCTCCGCCTGTGATCACCAGCAGAATCTGCCCGGTCGGACGCAGGGAACGATCCATAATTTTCTTTAACTGTTCTCCGTCATAACCCTGTTTCTTTCCAAGAAAATACATTGCACAGAGAATTGCTATGATCAGTGCTACAAACGGAGTTCCCACAAACTGAAGTACCGGTCGGATCGTTTCCAGTGACGGTATGTATTCCGAAAGCGTACTGCATAAAATAAGTATCAGCGGTACAAGAATGATCAGGATCACCGTTGAAAATTTCGGAAGCTTTGCCTCCTCCTCTTCTCCTATCTCAGAAACGGATATCGGAAGATCTGTATGGATTTTTGTCCCGATAAATTTTGACCACAGAATTCCTGCAAAAATCAGCGAGAGAATACCGGTCGGCACACCGACTGCAATCATAATCCCAAGATCAACACCAAGCATATTCGCAACCAATACGGAACCGGCTGACGGCGGTATAAATGCAAACCCAGTCGCCAGTCCTGCCAGAAGCGGAATTACATAGTATAATGTTGATTTTTTTGTTCTTTTTGCCAGTCCAAAGGCAAGCGGAATCAGAATAACAACACCTGCTTCAAAGAAAACAGTCGTACCGACGATTAGTCCTGTGATTCCAAGGGCAATGCCTGCCTTTTTTTCGCCAAACCGATTGATCAGCGTTTGTGCAACACACTGAGCACCGCCTGATACTTCCAGTATGCCTCCAAACAGCGAACCAAGACCAATCAGCAAAACGATCCCCTGAAGTGTTTCCCCCGCACCCTTTTCTACCGTATTTACCAGAGTCGGAACCGGCATTCCGGCTCCAAGTCCGATCACTAACGCAGAAATCAGCAGAGACAGTACCGGATGAATTTTAAATTTTATGATCAATAACAACAATAACACAATTCCTGTAGCTGCCGCAATCAACAGTCTTGCCGGATCTGCTGCAAATACCGCTTCTGTCATTTTCCTGTTCCTCCTGTTTATTTCTGTATATATTTATGAAGCGTTGCCTTTACTGCTCCTTTTCCTGCGATCATTTCACGGAACATCTCTTCGACCTTTTCGCCCACTCCGGCTTTATAAAGATCCGTGAAAAACAGGCGCTCATTGGACAAGACTGGTTTCAGCTGATCCTTCAGTGTCTCCGGCTTTCCAACCACAATATCACCAAGCTGTTCCTGAAGTTCTTCATTCATCGGATCCGGTGCAAGCTCATAGTCTCTGCCTTCGTCATCGACTGCCAGCATATACCGAAGCCATCCGGCAATTCCAAGCGGAATTGCGGTAAGTCTGGAGGCATTGCCATATTTTGCAACGTGTGCCTTGATCGTTTCTCCAAAACGGATCCCTACCATCTGCGAAACATCGACTGCCAGACGCAGGTTTGTATCTCCCAGATATTCATTCGGAAAACGGTCGTTGAAAAGTTCATCCACAAATGCCTGCGGAGAAAGAATGCCAGGATCTTCTACAACCGGAAGTCCTTCATCATAAGCTACCATACGTGCCATCTTCATCATATCTTCATTTGTATTTAACATATGTGCAAACAGATCATATCCAAGCACCACACCCAGAGGGCCTGTCGCAGAATGTACCGGATTCAGACATACCGTTACTTTCATTCTTTCTGAAAGGTTGACCGTGTTTCTGTCTGCAAGATAAACACCAAACCCTTTCTCAAGAGCCGGGCGACCGTTTGGAAAACTATCCTCAATCACAAGGTACTGTGGCTTCTCTGCATTGACAAATGGTGCGATATAAGTTTTCTTTCCGGTAATGACCGGCTGCATATTTTCAACACCAAGTTTTTCCAGATCTGCTGCGATCTGCTCACTTGGACGCGGTGTGATCTTGTCAATCATCGTCCACGGAAATGCTACGGTCTGTTCATCGCTGACATAAGCCAGGAAGTCTGCGTCAACAAATCCTTTTTTCTGCCATTCTTCCGCCATGGTAAGTACCGACTCTCTCAGTTTTTCACCATTTCTGGAACAATTATCCATAGATACCAGTGCCAGCGGATATTTTCCTGCCTGATATCTTTCAAAAAGCATAGCCACCAGCACTGCCATTGCACCGTTTGCCCGCTCCGGACCATTCTCAATATCTGCCTTTACATATGGAAGCCATGTTCCATCTGCTTTCTGGAGTGCATATCCCTTTTCTGTAATTGTAAAAGATACCATCTGTAAGGATGTACTTCTGAAAATTTCTTTCAGTCGATTCCACTGTTCCGGATCAGATGACTGTGCTTTTACCGCCTCTGCAAGAGAACCAAGCACTTTATATTCACGCACACCGTCTCCATGTAGAATGACACTCAGACCAAGATTGTCATACGGATCATAAATTTTATCTACAACATCATAATCAAACGTTTCCACACAGGTAATGCCTCTGTCCAGGACACCTTCCTCCAGCAGACCATCCGCAATGCCTCCAATAAAAATGCGAAAAATATTTCCGATTCCAAAGTGAACCCATTCCGGCTCTTTTCTTGCTTTTTCTGATACTTTTTCCACATCATATCCAGGAAGTGTGATTCCTGCCTTTTCCCATGCTTCACGATTTTTTATTCCTTCCAGTGTCAGTTTCATACCTGTTTTCCTCCTTGTTTTCCTGTTTGGTTTTTACACACTTGAATCATGCTCTTACGGTTTCATAAGCAAATGCTTCTACCTTTAACGCTTTTCTTTTGGTTGTTACTTACATTTATATCTTAACTGTAAGTAGAGTGTATAACTTGTTCTGTCAATTGTCTATTGACAAAAAATACAATCTTTTTCATTATTTTTTGTCGCTTTTTCACAAAGGATGTTTGGGATCTTGTTTTGAAATGTGATCTGTATTAAAATAATTGCAAATCTTGTGCGTATGATCCACACATAAGTAAGGAGAATTTTATGAAAGAAAAAAGAATGACTACCATTACTTTAAAAAAAATGAATCGTGATAAAGTTTACCAGTATATCTATCAGCAAAAAGAAACTTCCAAACTTCAGATTGTTCAGGATCTTCAGATGGGACTTTCCACCGTAAGTCAGAATTTAAACGATCTGGAAACCAGCGGACTGATCAGCCGCAATGGATATTTTGAATCAACCGGCGGGCGGAAAGCCCAGATTATACGGATTGTAGAAGATTTCCGTATCTCGATCGGTCTTGGAATTTTAAAAGATATGTTTCACATTGTCGCTGTTAATTTATATGGTGATGCGATCGCCACAGAAACGATTTCATTACCTTATAAAAACAGCGATGCTTATTATAACGAACTGGCCGAAAATGTAGAACAGTTTATTTCAAATCATCAGTATCCTTCTGAAAAAATCAAAGGAATTTCCATTGCCACTCAGGGCATTATTTCTCCGGATGGAACGTCTGTCACTTATGGTGCCATCATGGGAAACACCCATATGCAGCTTTCTGATTTTTCATCCAGACTGCCATATCCGTGCCATCTGGAACACGATTCCAAATCAGCTGCCGAACTGGAATTGTGGAATCATCCGCAATTTGACAGTGCATTGATTTTTCTTCTTAATTCTAACCTCGGAGGTGCGATCATCACAAATCATACCGTGCACCAGGGAAACCATATGAGAAGCGGATTATTCGAACATATCTGCATTGATCCGCATGGTCTGAAATGTTACTGTGGTAAACACGGATGCCTTGAAACCTGCTGCTCCGCAAATGCATTAATATCTGCCTCCGGAATGCCGGTCAAAGATTTTTTCTACAGACTACACACGGAACCATCCCCTGAAATTCAGCAAATCTGGAAAGATTATCTGGATCACCTTGCATTTGCCATCCGCAACCTGAATCTGATCATCGACAGCCCTGTGATCATCAGCGGTTATCTCGCACCTTATTTCCGGCAGTCAGACATATTATATCTGCTTGAAAAAATCAATGAACACTCTGTTTTCCAGATGACGGAAGATCAGCTTCTGCTCGGCAACCATGGACAATATACGCCAGCCATCGGAGCCGCTCTTTATTATATTCAATCATTTTTAAACTGTGAGACGAAATGAGGTACACTATGAAATACGATTTTACAACCATTCTCGACCGAAAAGGCAAAGATGCCATCGCCCTTGATGCACTTGGCGTAAACAACGGAAGAAATCATATTCAAGTCGAACGCACGTGAGACTTGGCACGCAATTCTGGTCAGCTTTGCTGACATTTACCCAACAGAATCGCTGCAGCCGTTCCATGTATGATACAGTCTTTTTTTACTTTATATTCCTCTGCATGAAGCTTCATAAAGCGGAAAAATGTAAACAACTCTCCGCGTTCTGCAAAAGGGCGGCTACCTGATCCTGCGGGACTATACATCTTCTGATTTTATTGTCTGGCTGATGAATCACCTGGAAATGCCGCCGGCAAATCTTATCGGTCACGGAGACGTAAAAATACACAAACCTGCGGAATTCATCGCCATGGCAAAAAAACCGGATTTACGGTACTGACTATGGAAAAACAGAAAGGCTTCCGTACACATCTCATTGCACGAAAATAAAACAGCACAGCAGCCTGAAAACTGCTGTGCTTAAACTTTATCAATCTATAATCCAGTCCTTTATTTTCTGTTGTATCACCTACTGCACTTCTTGCCTGCCAGTGTTCAATATAAACATCACTTAAATCTACATCTTCTTCTAAAATGCGTATATCCGGAATACGTCGCATACAATAGGCACACAAATGTCCCTGTTCCTGCATCAGCAAATTTCTGACCTGTGTTTTTAATGGATTTCTAAGTTTAGCATACCCATCTTTATCTGATAATCCCTGTTCTTCTGCTTCTTTTTTTAATGTTTCCAAGTCAGAAGGTGCCGGGAATTTTTTTATAAGAATCATCGCTTTCTCCTGACCTTCAATAACTTTAACTTCACATTACAGCCTGCAATTTCAGAATCATCGTCGCCGATTTTTTCCTTTAATTGATTCAAAATCTGTTCTGCCTTTTCTATCTCTTCACAGTCTATAAAATGATAAAATTTTTGAAATAGTGCCTTTATTTCCATTGGTCGTTCTGATGAATGCATAATACCACTTATAATAGTATTTGTATCTTTTCCATGAACCTCTCCTGATGGTTCATAAGCCATACCATCATCAAGTAAAATAATATTTTCACTTTTTACGGTATTAATCACGGCAGGTGCATGTGTGCTGACAATAAACTGAACTTTAGGAAAGATCTCTGTCAAGTCCCCTAAGATCCTTTGCTGCCAGGTCGGGTGCAAATGCAAATCGACTTCATCAATCAGTACAACACCATCTGTCTCTCTGCATACGTTACCTAAAAGCTGTGGATTAAGTGCCGCCATGCGGTACGCTATATCTGCCACCAGACTAATCGTACTTTTATATCCATCACTCAATTGATTGATTGGAATTCTCATGAGTTCACCTGACTCATCTCTGTAAGCCACTTCTAATTCCTTTGTTCCAACATTGTACTGCATTTTAACTTCATCATTTCCGGTAATTTTTTTATAGCAAGTTTCCATGGCAGCATAAACTGCTTCTAATTCTGGAATGCCTTCTAATCCCAGTTCCTGATTCTGATATTTCCGTACCGTCATTTTCGCAAACCAGTTCATCATCAGCTTAATGTTAGCTGTTCCATCCACACAATCCATATAACCGTTCATTCTGTTATTTGTCTCAAAAACATCACTTTGCTTTTCTCGATGATAATCCCATAAACGCCCGGTTCCATAATAAGCAATAACCGGAAGTATCAGCTTTGTATCACCTTCTCTTAAATGTTTCTGAAACTGAATACCAAGATCAATCATATCTTTTGCATTACCAATTGTCGTACTTCCATTTAATTTATTAAGACTTCTTTCCCATTTTTTCACTCCGGACTTTGTCATTGCCTCTGCCTGTACCGTAACCGGATATTGCGGCTGGACATCCTTTGTACTTCCAACCGAAAAAGCTTTCAATCGAACCTGATTTTTATCAATTCTGCGACTATACAATCCATCCATTTTTACAAAAATCGTACTGACTGCAATTGCTGCTCCCTCCATAATGGATGTTTTTCCAGAGCCATTTGCACCTACAATCACTGCCAAATTTGGATGCAATTTTATATCAAGATTTTCAAAACATCTGAAATTTTTAAGTACCAATTTTTGAATATGTATTTTTTCACCGCTTTCTTTTTATTCTAATTTATCATTCATTTATTGCCTCTTTTATTCATTCTGTCCATTTCTTACAGCCTGATACATTTTGTAACCCCTGGCACTGATGAACTCTTATAAGATTCTAAAAATATAAAACACCAAAAGAGCCACGGTCTCCCGTGGCTCCATTGTATCACAAATCAAAAAATCTGTCTTCTGAATCAAGTGCACGAATCTTTTCCATTTCTTCATCCGAAAGTTCAAAGTACTTTCTGACTGGTATTATAACAAAACGAGACTCCTTTTGAAGTCTCGCTTTGTTATGCGGTATAAACCTTTTGGTTATACCAGTATAAATCACATCCTGCACACGATATGCTGTTCCATCTGATGCGGAAGTGCTATTCCCAGTTCATACGACCATATCGGGTAGTCATACGGCAGATTTCTTTTTGAAGCCTTTTGGTCAGCTGCGTCTTTTTCAGACGCCATCTCCAGTTTTCACCAACCGTAGAAGGTTTGTTGATGCGGGCGGAATTGTCCAGTCCCAGCCAGTCCTGCATCGGAATGATGCAGGTGGCAGCCGCACTTCGCAGAACCAGTGCGATCATGCTCTTATAGAGCTGTTCTTCCGGGGTGGCATAGTCGTACAGATAATCACGCACCAGCTTACGCACGGTGTCGCTCATATAGCCAAGGTCTTCCGCAATGATTTCCCGTTTGCCCAATGCCTGCTCCACCGCACGGAACAGTTCAATGCCCGGTCCTTTTTCCCAGTGTCCTGATGCAGCTGTTTCACTGCCATAAGGAATTGAAAAATACTCATCAAACCCACGGAAGTGATCGATACGTACCACATCATACAGTTCAAAGCAGTACCACAAGCGAGTGATCCACCACTGATAACCGGTATTGCGGTGCACTTCCCAGCGATAGAGCGGATTACCCCAGAGCTGACCGGTTGCTGAAAATCCGTCTGGCGGAACACCTGCCACTGCAGTTGGAATGTTCTCCTCATCCAGCTGAAACAGACCAGGATTTGCCCATGCGTCCGCAGAATCCAATGCTACATAGATCGGAATATCTCCAATGATCTGTATTCCTTTGCTGTTTGCATAAGTTTTCAGTTTGCTCCATTGTTCATCAAACTTGAACTGGAGATATTTATAATACTCCACTTCATAATACAGTTCCCGGCGATAGTAATCCATTGCATTCTGCCACCGCAGACGGATATCTTCCGCCCACTCGATCCATGGTCTGCCTTCAAAACGATCCTTCACTGCCATGAACAGTGCAAAATCATCCAGCCACCACTGATTTTTCTCGCAGAATCTCAGAAACGCTTCGTTGTGGCCGATATCACTGCGGGAATATGCCAGCCGCAGCAGACGGTTTCTTTCTATATGGCTGCAGATCGTATTCATTGAGAACTACAACGTTGCCGCTCAGTGGTATGAAAACGATGCCAACATCCGCCGTGCCATTGATTTCCTCAACGGTCCGGAAATGCTGGCAGCCGGTCATTCTGAAAGCCTGAACCGTCTGCATCATGAGCTGATCCACAAGGACTGGTTCCAGACCCTGCCGGACTTCAACGCATACGTTGTACGCAAAGGACAGGCTCTCAGTGATTATACCTGCGATCCGATGGGATGGAGACGCAAATGTCTGGTGAACATTGCCAAAGCCGGTCTGTTCTCCTCCGACCGCACCATTGCTGAGTATGACCACGATATCTGGCATCTTGGTAATTCAAGTCGAACGCACGTGAGACTTGGTGCGTGATTCTGGTCAGCGAAAGCTGACATATTCTTCTCAGAATCACTGCACATTCTCGCGGAGCGTTTATCTCAGTCGGAGATTGTACTCCCACTGAGAAAGACTTGTTATTACTCACCACTTGCAGAAGTGGGAGTCTTCTCGACTGAGATAAAAATCTACCATTTTATGCCATCGACAGCCGGAACTTTTTCTGATACGGATCTTCAAAGATCTGATCATCCAGCATTCCCTGGATTTTGGAGCGGATGTAGCGGCAGCCGA
Organism: Hominisplanchenecus sp.; assembly: GCF_046967715.1. Lineage (NCBI taxonomy): Bacteria > Bacillati > Bacillota > Clostridia > Lachnospirales > Lachnospiraceae > Hominisplanchenecus > Hominisplanchenecus sp. The sequence continues at coordinate 16,662 of NZ_JBKVNQ010000032.1, read as the reverse complement.
GCTGGCTTTCACTGGCTTCTTCCGCCAGCATCCGCCTTGTTTTCTCATCCAGAGAAATTTCGATGCCGTACTGTCCGGCAATCTGACTGACCGGAGAAATCTTGTTTTTGCTCTGCATGATCTGATCGAAGTCATCTGCACCAAGAGGCTGCAGCATCACGATCTTATCGATGCGGCCGGCAATCTCACGGCGGATGTTTCCGTACAGCACCAGATCTTCTTCGGTGACTTCAGAAGTCAGATCTGCCGTTTCTGTGCTGCTGGAAAATCCGATCGCAGAAGATCTGTCTTCTTTATTGTTTCGAAGCATTTCGAAACTTCCGCAGAAGACAAAGGAAATATTACGGCAGTCGATCTTTGCCGTCTGTGGATCTTTTCGGTTGTCCTCGTTCACGAACGTTACCTGATCTCCGTCGATCAGTTTCAGAAACTCATTCTGAATGCTTCTGGAAAAGTCCGTTCCGCCGGAGCCGACCATCGGCTCAAACAGTTTGTCCGCTTCATCAACCACAACGATCATATGCTCCCGCATCTGCGGTTTCTCTTCGAGGAAAATATCCTTGACGTGATAGCTTCCTTTCCAGCCGTCACACGACAGCTGCGGTCCGTTGATGATCTTGATGAAAGAGAACTTTTTCTGCAGGGTACGCCAGATCTCGGTTTTGCCGCATCCGGTCGGTCCGGCCACAAGCATATTGCGGCGATGCCCCTGCAGATGATTATAAACCAGCATCGCTGCTCCGCGTTTTGCCTCTTCCTGACCGTAAACGTGTTCGCCAAGATACTGATAGATCAGCTTTGGTGTCCAGCTGTAGTCTGTGTCATCGAATGGTGTTTCTTCGTAGACACCTTCGAAACCGTATTCCGCTTCGATCCATTCTTTTTCCGGATAATCCGGCGGCACCGGCGGAAGTTTTGCTTTTTTTCGATCTGCCATCCTCTTTTCGGCTTCCTCTGCTCCCATTTCCTGCAGCATCTGCTGGGTGTAGTTGGTTCTTTCCGATGCCTCTGCGAGAATACCGGCGATATCCTGGATTTCATCCTCGTACAGATGTGTCCTTGAGAGTGCCTCGATAACAATATGTGCGACACTGTCTTTTGGACGCTGCTGCCAGAATACGGAAAGTTCTTCCACCTGATCATAGATATTCGCATATTCTTCATCGCTGACGCTTTCGTACCCGCCTTTAGCGACCGAATCGCGAAATTCTTCAAACGGATTGACAATGGTCGTTTCCTGACCTTTTCTTAAAATAAGTTTTAAATAAGCGGACCAGAAGTCTTTTGCCTGTTGTTCTCTCATCGTGCATCCTCCTTCTCAAGTATGCCATCTGTTGTTTTTTCTTTTCTTGTCTTGATCTGGTCCTATCATACCGCACAGACGCACGAAGGCTGTAATTTCAATGGTACGGATTTTATTTTGTTCTCATCGGCAGGAAGTCTTTGCCGGTTTTTATCAAGGATTCCGTAATGCCCCGGCAGTTTTTCTGCATCCGTTTTTGCACCTCTTCATCGGAACTGATACGTCCTTCAATCAGTTTCTGCAGGTTTACCTGCCAGATACCAATGGTACGGTCTTTGTGAAGATCAAAGGCTGCTACTGCACAGAGCCTTAAGATCCCTTCTTTGTTTTTGTTTGTCCGAACAGTATCCCCCATATAATCCGGGAAAATCAGGGCGTTATAAATCTTCACTTCTTTTTCCGGTGCTTGCTTCGAATAGAGCTTCACAAACTGTTCCTGATAAAAGAACTGTTTATATATATCTGCGTTTCCCGGCAAAATATAAGATTCTCCATCCCAGCCGCAATATTTTGCATCCAGAATACAGCAGACATTTTTCAGTTCCGAATCTTCTTTATCCATCTCGATCACGATATCCGGGATATTCTTTTTTTCCTGATTTTTAAAGACCGGCGTCCTGTCCTGAATGCCGTTTCCGCTTTTTCCATATACTTTCCAGGAATAGACATTATTTTGACATTCATTGATGTTGATCTCTTTCTGATCCAGGATTTTGCTTTCAAAAAATACTTTTTCGCCGAAAAGGCTGATCTGGTTGCCATACAGCCAACCAAGAAGCCACTCGTATACTTTCTCAAATTTCACCGCAGCGATGATCTGCACTTCTGCGGTATCTGCCTGCTCTTTTTCTGTCTGTGCACACCACTGTTCTACACTCTGACTGACCATATTCCATGGAGCTTTTTTCGGTTTGCATTTCTGATTTCGTTCTGCCGCTTCCCATACATCCGCCAAATAAAGATCCAGAAGCTTTGCATAAACCTTCAGCATTTCCAGTTTTTTCAGATAGCCTTCGCTCTGATCCAGTTTCACAGATTTTGGAAGTGACAGCAGCATTTTATCCGCCCATCTTACAATGCCGACAAAATTGCTGTAATAGTGTTTTTCGTTTGTATCCTGATCCGTCCGGTAGAAAATCAGATTTTCATTCTTCCAGTTTTTGTATTCAAAGCCAAAGGAGCGGTATTTCTCCTGCTGCAGCTGCATGATCCACTCTTCGCTTGTGATCTCTGCTCCGTCCTGTATATACTCGATCTGTTTGCCCATGACCGCATCTGACTCACTCTGCATCGCATCAGAGCCATTCTGTACCTCATCCGTTTCGCTCTGTACCTCTGCCAAAATAATGGTTGTGTTGTCATCTGCTCCCATACGGATTGTCTCCTCGATCAAAGATGTCACGGCCTCTTCAACCGGCTGTTCCATCCGGCTTTTGATCTTGGATTCTTCCAGCATGTCTGTCAGTCCGTCTGAGCAGATCAGATATCTGTCGCCCTTTTTATATGGCACACAGAAAAAACTGTTCTCCGGAAATTCTGCCTGATGTTCTTTTCCGAGATACTCAGTCAGAGCACTTTTCATATGGCCTGGCCGGCGAAAGGTATGATCTGTTGACAGCTGTTCCAGTTTTCCATCATGCATGCGGTAAATACGGGAATCTCCGATCGACAGTCCGTAGATTGCTTCCTGCCCAAACTTCAATGCAGACATCGTTGTTCCCATTTTTGTGATCTTCCGGTCTTTTCTCCAGCTTGTGATATTATCATTTATTTTTTTCAGCATTTGCAGCAGAATGGTTTCGTAATTCTGCTCGTCCTGCTCCGTCCATGGCCGTTCTTCGTCCAGCAGCGTTTTGGCAGCCAGATAAGAAGCCTCTTCTCCACGTGGCAGACCGCCGATCCCGTCGAATACTGCGACCCACTGACCGCCGACTTCTGCTGTTAAATTTTCTTCCAGATCATCATGTACTTCCGGCATACCTATTCCATTAAAGCAGAAATTATCTTCATTCCGTTCCATAAGTGCTCCTGTAATACTCGCACACACTGCTTTTACGGAAATTCTATTATTATTCTTCATATGATTTCTTCCATACCAATGCAAAAGTATCGATAAGATCCTCCGAAACGACACACATCAGAATAAATGCTTCATATGGATTGACCGGATAGAGTTCCATCATATCCGCCTCCATAAGCAGTTCGTTTGTTTCTTCCACAAATGCTGAAAAACGCGGTCCGGCTCCTGATTCAAGTTTTTCATCATCTAATGCATAGATCAGAAAGATCAGCGTGATCAGATCAAAACGCTCCACCGGTTTTCCGGCTAGAACTTTGCTGATCCGTTCGCGACTCAGACGTTTTCCGGAAAACTGTTTTTTCAGGCAGGCAAATGATTTCATGTTGCCGTTTTTTGTTACCGGGACTTCAGTGTACAGCACACTTTCTATCTTTCCGGCACTGATATCTCCTGCTGTAAATCTTCTTGGCTCAACTTCTTTCTCATCCGGATAACGGTTCATATGTTTTGCAATGGTCTCTTTTGCTCTCTCATACAGACGCTCAAATACCTGTCTTGCTCTGTTTTCACGTTTATCTGCAATATTTAAATTTTTAATATAATGCAGATATTTTTTCAGTCCGTCTTCCGTGCTTACATACAGTTTCGGTGTATTCTGCATGGCCTCCCACATATGATCTTTCCGTACAGATGTATCGGAAGGCTCAGCTGCATATTCTTCCAGCAGTTTTTCTGCCGCGGCATAAGATTTCCCGGTACGTCTGCAATGCCAGTAAACAATTTCTTTCGGATCGTAAAAATCAAAATCTCCCTCTTTGAGCACGAGCGTCAGAAATTTGGAAATTGTTTGATCGTCCATATCCAGCCCGAATCCCATCTGAAAAATACTCTCACGTTTTACACTTTCTGCTGCGATCCAGCGGTTCGCCTTACGCTTCATCTCCTGCTTTGTTTTCGCCCCAACGGAAGCAAGACAGTCATTTTTTTCAAATCCATCCAGGATCAGAGCGACATACTGCTCATTGGTCACACTGCGAAATGCTTCCTGCATTTCATTTTTTTCATAAAGATATCGTTTCAACTGATCGTTAAATGGAACGATCTCCATTTCACCGGTCAGATATTCAAAGATCTTCTCTTTTTTTTCATCTTTAAACTGTTCCGAATCAATCGTATCATAAAATCTCCTGATCGCTGTATTGGTAAAGTTATAAGACTTAATTGAAGAAGAAGGATCAAAATCCATGATATTTATTTCAGACATAGCTCTTCCATCCTTTTATCTGTTTTCTAATGTGTTTTTTAAATGTTTCCGTCACTATGCATTCTGTTCTTTTCCTGCATTCAGCTGTTCCATCATTTTTTTTAGATTCATGCGGTAATCGCAGGAATCCGGATTTCCTTTTCGGTATCCTGTACAGGCTACAAAGGCACCATACTGTCCCGGTTTTTTCACCAGAACTTTTCCGCATTTCGGACAAAGTCCATACGGATGCTTCTGGATGTTTTCCAATGCTTTTTTCATTTCTCCTGCCGACTGATAACGATCCTTTGGATCATAAGCACATGCTTTTAAAATAAGCTTTCGCATGTCCGCAAAAGCATTTTCAGGCTCCGGAAGCACGGCATCTTTTTTCATTCTGCGGTTGATCCGCTCCTCTGGATCTGCGACATCTGCAAATGGCAGTCTGAAATCATTAGACAGATAATAAAGCACCAGGCCAAGGGAATAAATATCCGCTGTCTTATCATAAATCGTTGTCTCTTTGACCTCAGGTGCCATGTAATCTGGGGTGCCTGCGACTGTCATCGTTCCCGAAATCGGCTCCCTGGCAATGCCAAAGTCTCCCAGTTTAAACTGCCCCTCTTTTGAGACCATAAGGTTATCCGGCTTGATATCCCGGTGAATGATCCCTTTTTCATGGCAGATTTCAAGTGCTGAGCAGATCTCGATCCCAAATCGGATCACTTCTTCCGCATCCATTGTTTCATTTTTTTCCATGTAATTTTTTCCGAGGTATTCCGTGAAATCTTCCAGATACTCCATCTGAATATAAAGTTTCCAGAAATTCTCCTCCGGCATCTTTTCCAGGCAGCTTCCCTTGATCTGCACAATATTTTCTGCCCCTGCAAAAGATTCCAGCCGGCTGACCTCATGTGCCACTTTATCATTAAAGAACTGGGTAAAGTCTCTTCTGGCCTTTACCCAGTCATTTCCGTATTCTCTGTAAACCATTTTTTTATTTAATGTCCAGCTGATCATTTTAAGAGCGGAAATTTCCTCATCTGCCTCCCCTTTGTTTTTCACCAGTTTATATACACTTCCGGAAATCCCTTCGCCAAGCTTTTCCGTAATCTCATATCCATAATTTTTCCACTGCATCGGCAGTTCCGGAAATTCTGCCTTATACGCCCGGTCCTGATCTGCGGCGTTTTTTATCTCCATGTGATATTCCTCCAGTATCTTCTCTCTGCCTGATTATTTCATACTATTTCGTTTTTATTTGCATTTTTTACCCGAACATACAATACCAATCTTAATAATAGTTTTTACCCCTTCATTCAACAATTCCGTATCCTATCGTTTATCATCTATTTTCTTTCCTCTCCCAGATCACTCATCTCTGCAATCTTTCCGTCTTCCACCCGGTAAACTCTCCGGCACAGCCTCAGAACCCCCGGGCGATGCGTTGTCACAATACAGGTTTTTTCCGGTGCTTTTTCCAGTATATTTTTCAGAAGTTTTTTCTCTGTTTCTTCATCAAGTGCGGAAGTTGCTTCATCCAGAAGGATCACCGGTGCATTGCGAAGCAATGCCCGTGCGATGGCAATCCGCTGCGACTGTCCTTCGGAAAGCCCTTTTCCGCGTTCACCCAGTTTTGTCTCCAGTCCTTCCTGCAGTTTTTTGACAAATTCCCACGCACATGCCATCTCAAGAGCCGTCTTCATTTCTTCCCTGGATGCTCCTTCTTTGGCGATACTCAGATTCTCGGCGATACTCCCAGCAAGAAGTGTATTGCCCTGCGGAACATATGAAAAGCATACTCTTGTGTCTGCATTTAACTTCTGCTCCGTTCCGTCCTGTGCCTTTAAGATTGCCTTTCCTGTATCCGGCTCGATCAAGCCGAGGATCAAACGCAGCAGCGTTGTCTTCCCTTCTCCGGATGTCCCGACAAGTGCCACGATTTCTCCCGGGCAGGCACAAAAATCAGACTCCCGAAACACCTGTTTTCCTTTTGTATACGAAAATGTCACATTTTCCAGACGAACTTCCAGTCCGCCCTTTGTCAAAAACAGATCCTTTTGATTTTGTATGCTATGTATTTCTTTGGGAAGCTCTGTCAGTTCCCGGAGGCGATGTGCAGAAACCGAACTGTTCAGAAAAGACGGAATGATCGACACGAGATTCTGAAATGCCCCAGACAGGCTGTTTCTCTGCTGCAAAAATAAAGTCATCGTGCCATAAGTGATCGCATGTGTCCATAAGCGGAACAGACAATACCCAAATGCAGTAAACTGAATTGCCATTCCAAGCACCGACAAAACTGCCTTTGTTTTGATGCTGAACAAATTGTAATCCAGAGTTATTTTTTTATACTGTTCCTGCAATTTTTTCAGACAGGTGCTGCAGTGCAAAGAAATGCCAAGCGATTTGATCATATCCATATTGTAAAAAGTTTCTGCCTCAAACGTCATCATCCGACTGCTCATTTCACGCACTTTCTTCTGGCAGTCCCGCTGTTTTTTCATCATAAACTGTGACATCAGAACAACAAACGGAGCACTTCCAAGTGCAATCCCTGCCATGACCTTATCGTAATAAAAAAGCACAAGAAATGTTGCCAGAAAATGATAGAATGCGATCACGACCGCCGGAAGCCAGCTGACGGCATTGCTGCCCACTGTTTCAATATCCTGATTGAAACGGCTGAGCATATCACCGTTTTGATACTTGTTCAGTTCCAGCCAGCTGACATCCAGAATCTGTTCAAAAAGATCTGCCCGAATATCATTGCTGATGTTCGTATTCAATTTTACCATAATACGGCTGATACCGCCATTCAGAATCAGGCTGACTGCAAAACTTCCTGCCATAACTCCAAAAATCATGCCCGCTTTGTTCATCTGATATCCAGTAACAATATCAATCAGATATTTTCCTGCAATGCTGCTGAGAAGTCCAAGAGAGGTACTTACCGTTCCGAGAAATGTATAAAAAAAGATGGTCCATCGATATCTGACACTGTAATGCAAAATCCATTTCCAGTCATCAAAGATTTCCTGAAATGTCCCATCTTTCCATTTTCCTGCTGCTCTTATTGTTTCGTTATGTATTTCCTTACTGCTTTTTTTTAAATTCTGCACCTTTGAAGAAAAAGAAAACCCAAGTTTCCTGATACCACAAAAACGAATCCAGATATGTTCAAAAAATCTCCACCGAAAATTTTCCGGTCCGATCCATTTTCCCCGCACCTGTACTTTGGTGATTCTGGCAAAAATCTGCTCCTGACGGATTCCCGATTCCGGTACAATCTGACCGTCGCCAAGCAACGTATAACTTTGATCCCCGCATTTTAAAATCCGGTGCATTACATACTGCCCATTTTCACGGCGATAAAATACGATATCGCCTTTTCTTAGTTTCCGGTCTGTTTTTTTCATGCAGATTTTGTCCCGTCCATGTTTCAAAAACGGACGCATGCTGTTTCCCGTGACGATCATGCTGACTTCCTGTCCATCTTCCAGGAGTGCCCGTATCATTTCCATATATTCCTGCGTATCGACCAGCCTGACTGGTTTCTTTTCTTCAAAATATTTTTCACTGTCTTGTTTCCGAAATTTTTTCATAGTTTTATGCTCTGTTGGTTTCTCCTGGTGGCATATCAGATAAATGTTGTCGGACAATGTTCTCAAATAGAATCTTATGATTTTAATCCTATGCGAAAAATTTCGAATTTATGACTATTTCTCTTTTACATTATTTCTCTGATCTGGAATATTTTTCAAAAATCCGGATATACTCAGCCTCCACTTTTGCAAAAGGCTCTACGGTATAATCCAGCTCGATATGAAGCTTGGGCGGCTCCCCGTCCTGCTTTTCAAGCAGCCCGTCCAGATCATACCAGAGCATCGCATGGTCGATCTCTTCCAGCTGTGCCTGCTCCTGTGCTGTCAGATCTGATCCCAGAAATTTTTCGTAAATCAAATGCAGCAAATATGCTTCCTGCTCCTGATATTCTGGCAATGTTTTCTTAAAAGGAGACGGCACATCGGACATATAACATTCACTGGCATCGTGAAGCAGACAGGCAAGTACCATGCGATCAGACAGTCCCCTTGCCGCCGCTTCTTTCGCACAGCAGATACAGTGCTGTCCCACTGACCAGAAGGTCTTTACATGGCCGTTTCCCCGACAGATCAACGACAATGCATGGGCAATATCCGGTATATCGATCAGCTCCGGATTCGGATCCGTCGGTTTAAAATGTTTTCCGGTATAGGTAGTGATAAATTCGCTCATCGTATTCCTGCTTTCTTTTTGCAATCAGCACCGGATTTTGGTGCATGATCTTTCAGACCAGGCACCGCTCCTCCGGCTGCTGCCCAGAAGTACAGACTTGCCACGCTGCAGTACGGACTTAATCTGCGGCGGTATTTTTCAAACAGTTTGCGGTCGATTTTTCTGTGATGGTAAATCATCCGCATCCCACGCTGTATTGCCAGATCACCAAAACTCAGCACATTCGGTCTTTGCATACAGAACAGCAGGATCATTTCCGCAGTCCAGACACCGATGCCTTTCAGTGATGACAATTCCTCAATCGCTTCTTCATCTGATTTTTTCCAGATGCCTTCAATGTCAAAACTGCCGTCTTTTACTTTTTCCGCAAAATCTGTGATATACTCCGCTTTCCGGAAAGATATCCCAAGCGGCTGCAGATGTTCCACACCTGCATTTAATATCGTGTCCGCATCGACTGTCCCAAGATAATCCTTCATTCTCTGCCAGATCGTAGCCTGTGCTTTGGTCGAGATCTGCTGACCGACAATATGATGAACCACCGATGAGAACAGATCATCGTCAACCGTTCGCTCAATCATGCCAACCTGATCGATCACCTCAGCGAGGCGTTTATCTTTCTGTTTCAGATAGATAAGTTCCTTTTCTCCGTATTCAAAATACATATCCTATTTGATTCTCTTCAACTCATATTCTCTTGTTCCAAGTCCGATCTTTTCTGCCTGGTCAAGGGTTGCTTTCCACTCGATATTCGGATTGGAATCTTTGAAATGATCGTGGTGGCAATGCCATCCCGGCTCTGCCAGATGTTCTCCAAGCTGACTGTTTGCAATCGGTGTTGCATTTAGGCAGGCATCTGCACATGCCTGATCCAGTGCGACCGGATCAAAGCTTGCGAACATTCCGATATCCGGAAGGATCGGTGCATCATTCTCACCGTGACAGTCACAGTTCGGGCTGATATCCTGTACCAGTGCGATATGGAAATGCGGACGGTCGTGACAGACTGCCTGTGCATATTCTGCCATTTTACGGTCGAGAAGCTCATTTGCACTGTCATTTGGATTGTATACCGCATCAAAACTGCAGGCTCCGATACAGCGTCCGCATCCTTTGCATTTATCATAATCAATAACTGCTTTTTTATTTACATAAGTGATCGCATCGCTTCCACATTCTTTTGCACAGCGGCGGCAGCCACGACAGACTTCCGTATTGATTGCCGGTTTTCCGCTTGCATGCTGCTGCATTTTTCCTGCACGGCTTCCGCATCCCATACCGATATTTTTAATGGCTCCGCCAAATCCGGTTGTCTCATGTCCCTTAAAATGGCTCAGGCTGATAAAAATGTCCGCATCCATGATCGCATGTCCGATCAGAGCCGTTTTGCAGTATTCTCCGTTTACAACCGGAACTTCTACTTCATCCGTTCCTCTCAGGCCATCTCCGATGATAATCTGACATCCGGTCGTAGTTGTATTAAAACCATTGAGATTTGCACAGTCCAGATGTTCCAGTGCATTCTTTCTGCTTCCCGGATACAGTGTATTACAGTCTGTCAGAAACGGCATTCCGCCCTGCTCCTTGCACAGATCTGCGATTACCTTTGCATAATTTGGTCGAAGGAAAGCCATATTTCCAAGTTCACCAAAATGCATCTTGATCGCCACAAACTTTCCATCCATATCAATGTCTTTGATGCCGGCAGCAATACAAAGTTTTTTCAGCTTGTCCAGCTGGCTGGTCCCTACCGGACAGCGAAAATCGGTAAAATAAACAGTAGATTTTCCCATGTCAGTTCCTCCTGATATATTTTCTTCCGTAAGTTTCCCGTACCTTTGCATCCTTAATGCCAGACTCTGTAAAAAAACGTGTTGAGTCTGTACAGAATCCTTACTTTCTATAAAAGAATAACACATCAAGTACACTTGAAGTCAAGTACCTGTTTGTAAGTATCCGATTTTTTCCTGCTTCTCAGGCTGCCGCACCTCAGACTCTGTGAAAACAACAGAGCCGATACTCATTTTAATGCTCTTAAGCTATTTCTTTTTTCATTGCCTTATAGCCGATTACCACTGTCCATACATAGGCACATGTTTTAGGAATCATCAGCATACCGATCATTGGGATCACATCCGCCCACAATACAACCGGAATATAGAAAGCAAAGCTCAGTACGATTGTCAGCCACATCCAGCGGAAAGATTTATCATTCTTTTCTTTTGCACTTTTATAAAACAGAACAATGATAATCAACCCCATCAATGCGAATGGAATATTACGGTAAATACCCCAGGAAAGCGGAGCATCTGTGGCAAGCCAGTTATTCTGAGGCATCATGCACAAAACAATTCTCAATCCTGCAAGAGCGTAGATTGCAGCTGTGGTTATTTTATGCCCTTTAACCTGATAACGTTCACGCCAGATATGATAAAGCACAACATAAAAGATCGTCATAGTAACAGAGGTGATCCACTTACCTAACCCCAGCTGTACAGTAAAGTTCTCAAGACCGGTGGTACAAAGTGCCGTTGCACGTGGAATCAGATGGAACGCATCTCCACTGCCTAAAAGAACTGCCATAATTCCAAACATAGTAAACTGACGGTTTCCTTTACTTTGACGGATCATTAAAATTCCGATTGTGATTACCGAAATCAAATATACGGTATCAAATAAAGTTTCTACAATTGCCTGCATAATAAACATCCTTTCTTATTTTGAAATTTTATGATGTGGGTGTCAAAAGTCCCCAACTATGATGCCTACGGATTGTTCCGTGCGTTGCACTCCCACAATCCTTTCTACGCTCCGCTTCGGTCGGTGCTAAACATGTGCCACCGGCACATAGCACCTCAGTATTCGCATATCGTGGGATTATCATCCCACTTTTATGCTCACATGGAAATCCAATATATGAACACCGTTCATTTTGATTCAAAAATTTTCCCACATGATCTGTGGGAGAATTTTAATATAATGTTTTATTTATAAGCATCACTATTTGTGAAGGGTCATAATCCTGACGGATCATCGACACTAACATCAGCGAAAATAATATATCTGCGAACTGTTTTTCCGTAAATTGCTGGTCAAATACATTCGGGCGGATCTTAGAATCATTTTTCAGGACATCGCACAGTCCATTGAGGATATGCCCCCAGGTCTGCATCATTCTCTTTTTACCATCCGTTCTTTCTTCTCTCATAAATCCAAACGAATGTAATGAAAAAAAACCCGGAAATTGCTTATTTCCATATTGCAGACGTTCATAAATCCATAAGATGCAGGTTGTAACATCATCAAAGACCTGTTCATCCTGGGAATGAAAGAAAATCTCGTGCCAAATACTCTCTATTGTATCACTGAGCAAGACCGCCTTCGATTCATAGTAATTATAAATTGTACCGGCAGAAACAGAACACCGGGATGCAACAGCCCTGATACTTACAGCAGCCCAGCCATTTTCTTTGATCAATTCCCTGCTGGCAGCCAATATGTCTTCTTTTGAAGTAGCAAGATGATTCACAACTTCACCTCCAATATTTCTAATTTGCTTATTATTACTTTCCAACGTGAACACTGTTCATATTGAAAACATACACCGTTCATTTTGATTTGTCAATATCTTTTTTGCAAGATCAGCGTAAGTGATCTTGTTTTATTTTTTGTGTTTATAATCCCGATAATGTTCTCATTACCAGATCAACATCTTTGTTTTCGAGTTCCTGAATGATATGCAGATATGTTTTCTGCGTTGTTGTCATGCTAGCATGTCCAAGACGTCTGGCTACGCTGGCAATTGATACACCGGCAAACAGAAGAAGGGATGCATGGGTATGTCTGAGTCCATGAATGGATATCTCTGAAATTCCGCACGCTTTACAATGTCTAGTAAGTACATCATTCACTGTAGAATTGTAAATCTTCGATTTCCCGACAAAGATTGGTTTGTCTTCCGGCAGATTCTTGGTCAGCTCTGAAAATTTCACAACAATCTGCCAGTCAATCTGAATTTTTCTCACAGATGAATTATTCTTTGTCGGAAGGAATCCGCCGTTTCCTTTATAGTCCCATGTTTTGCTGATGGACAATGTCTGTCTGGCAAAATCAAAGTCTGCCGGAGTAATCGCAAGTGCCTCTGAAAATCTCATACCGGTCTTGGCAACAAGGAGAATAAACCAGTCCCAGTTCACTTCTGTTCCGATATTCAGGTCTGCGATCAAAGTATGCAACTCAAACTGACTTAAATATTTTATTTTTTTTGCTCTTGGAGCCTTCCCTTTAATAATTGCTTTTCTGGTAGGATCTCTTCCTATTATTCCTTCATCTACTGCATCAAGGATTGCACCTTTCAGCTGATGATGAAAATCCAGTGTTGTCTGTCGCTCGTGTTCTTTGGCATAATCATTCAACAATTTCTGATAAGCGATCCTGTTAAGGTCACATAACCTTAATTCCGGTGCAAGTTTTTCCAGCCATTTCTGTGCCATCAGATACTTCGCCATCGTTGCATCCCTGATTGCTCCTTTTTTATACACGTCAATCCATTGTCTGTAATACTCATAAAACAGTTGCATTTTTTCTGTTTCCTGCTGCATAAATTATCTTCCTTTCCTGAATCACTTACGCTGATACAGACAATTAATAACCTGTTTTTTTCTTTATGCAAGACGAATCAGTGGTTTTATTTCTTTATCCAGTATTTTCTTTAATTCTGACATGCACTTCGCATAGTATTTGAATTTTGGAAGTACCTTTTCCTGTGCAGATTTGTAGCCTTGATAGTCAATGGTTGCTTTGATCACACTCTCATTTGGTATTTCTCCATTTCTGTAATGAAGAGCTGCATACATAACATCTTCTTTCGATGCATACCAGGTTACGCAGAAATCTGAAATTACCTTGTCAATACAGTTTTGCTTTATATTTTCTACAATATTCCGAATAGACTGACCTCTGTATTTATTTTCATCTGCCTCGATTTCACTGACCAGACCAGCCATGATATCGGCAACTTTTGGATTGTCTTTCTGCATTTCTTCGATATACTGTTTCACTTCCTCAATCTGTTTCTGGCGTTCTTCCGGAGATACTGCTTCCGCTCCTTCATTCGGTGCTACAATGTTCTGGATCAGATTAATAATATATTCATAATCAATCTTTGTACTGCTGTAAGCCATCAGTTCATAATCCATATCTATCATTTCATCTTCCGATGCCTCTTTTCCCGGATCATTACCGTCACCTTCCGCTGTTTTTATCTCCTCTACGGCATTTTTATAGACTCCGGCATACTTATCATATTCCTCTTCTGTTATACCGTATTTCTCAAGCATACTGTCATCATATCGGGTGAATGATTTGATTTGGGCAAATAATCGGTCAAAAGTCTGGAAAATCTTAACAAACACTTTTTTCTCTTTGACTGACATCGTTGTTACTTCTTCCGGTGTTTCTGCTGATACTCTTAATGCTGCCAAAGATTTGCGAAATGCCGGTTCTATTTCTTCCCATTCTGCTAAAATTGCTGTTCCTGTACTTCCCGCAGAATATAATTTCACTGCATTATCAACACTTTCTTTAAACAACTTTGGTGCCTGGAAGGTAACAATCTGACCATATGTTTTGTTTTTATCGAAAATACGGTTTGTCCTTGAAAACGCCTGTATCAGATCATGCGGTCCCATCGGCTGTCTGTCAATAAAAATGGCAGACATACATGGTGCATCAAATCCTGTCAACAGCCGGTCTACCACGATGACCAGATCCAACTGCTCACTTCTGCTCTTGAATTTTGCATCTTTCCGTGCCAGACGTTTATTCAGATTTCCATTGTACCCCTGGATCTGAGAAAGCTCATATTTTGTACTAAACATCCGATTATAGTCATCCAGGGATTTCTGCATCTTTTCCTGGTTTACGTGAGAACCTTCTTCATTTTCTGTTACCGAATAGGTAATTGCAAATTTCGGAAAATCAGGAAGTACCTGTTTGATCTTCTCATCAATCTTTAATGAAGTTTCTCCATTTTTCACCTTCGTCAGAAGCTCATAATATTTCTGTGCTGTCTGGATGGAACTTGTTGTCAAAAGTCCTTCATATGTTTGCCCTTTCCCGTTCTGAAATCCCAGCTTGTGATAGGATTTGTTCAAAATAATATCTAATACCCGGAGCATATGTACCTCATTGTCATATACACTGGCATCCGTCTCATCTGTAATATTTTTCGGACCATTATGCTCTACCTGAAAGCCAAGTACTGCATTATCGTGAATTGCATTCTGGATTGTATATTTATGAAGTCTTTTTCCATATAATTCTTCCGTTGTACGTGGCAGATCCCCCATCTGCGGATATGGATTCTCTGCAAATCTCGGAGTTCCTGTAAAACCATACCAAAGTGATCTTCCAAAAAAGCGTTCCAGTTCACGCTTTGTTTTCGGAGTCACTGCCCTGTGGCATTCATCTACTACAAAAGCAATTTTCAGGTTTTTAATCTTGTTATATTCCGATGTTCCTTCCTGTAATCTTTTGCTGATCAGAATCTGCATTTTCTGAATGGTTGTAACGATTACCTGGCGATCATCCGATTTTAATTTCTTTTTTAAATCATTTACATTGTCCGTTTCATCTACATCAACCAGATCATTATTCGCATAAGCCTGAAATGCCATAGTAGTCTGAGTATCTAAATCTTTACGGTCAATCAAGAAGATTGCTTTATCAATCGCAGGAATATCCATCAATAAATTTCTGGTTGCTTTATAAGAAGTAAGCGTCTTTCCCGATCCGGTCGTATGCCAGACAAAACCTGATTTTCCTGTCTTTGATGCCTCACGTATGGACTCAATGGCATGAATCTGATATGGTCGAAGCAAAATCAGTCGTTTTGCGTCTTCATCCAGAACTGTATATCTTGCAATCATTTCATGAGCTTCCGGAATACGAAGAACTTTTTTTGCAAAATCAATATAATCGGACACCGGATTGTTCTCTGTATCTACCCAGCCACTCATAAATTTAGGATTCAACTCCGTATCACTTGCCGCAGCAAAATATTTTGTGTCTACTCCATTACTGACCACGAACATCTGGACAGCTGAGAAAATTCCGGTAAACTTTCCTTCGCTGATATATTTTTTAATCTGATAAAAAGCATCCATATAAGAATGCTGTCTGTTTTTTAATTCAATATGTATCATCGGAAGTCCATTAATCATAAGTGTAACATCAAATCTTCTGTCCCTTGCAACCGTAGTGATACCATCTTCCTTTAACGCATTATATTGACTGATAACCTCATAAACACTGCTTCCACCTGCAATATGCTCATGATTCATTACAACTAAATGTAATTTTTCCGTGTCCCTTTGTACATGAACCATTGCCTTACCATTTTCGCCAACCAGCCATTCACCAGCCTTATAGAAAGAAGAAAACTGCAGCTGGTTCTTAACCTGTTCAAACTCTGTGTCAGAGAGAGGCTGTCCATCCAGACGTGCCTTATTATTCTGTTCCAGAATGTATCTGAAATTATTCCAAAGATCTTCCTCTGTCTTTAAATCTTCACGGTAAGTCCATTGGGACTCTCCAAAAACCAGCTGTTCAATCAATTTATCTTCTATTACTCTCTCTAATTCTGGCATTTTCTTTTTCTCCTTTTCAATGATTACCGTAATTTGGGCATATATTACCACAATTTTTCCATATATTACCATAATTCGGGCATATATTAGCCCATTTGTACACAAATTTGCTTTCGATGGTGAAGTGTGATGAGATGGTTAATCTTTTCAAGTGCATCAACAATTTTGG
>NZ_JBKVNQ010000031.1:4515-32250 GCF_046967715.1 Hominisplanchenecus sp. | reverse complement strand
CCGCCACAAAGGTAAACATATTCAGCCTTGTCTTTGTGATAAAAAGCCCGGTCAGAAAAATGATGATCGGGATTGCAAACATCACCAGCGTGATCAGTCCGCGTTTGATTTTCTGGGATTTGATATACCCAAATTCTCCTTTGTCTCTCTTCATGATTTCCTCCAGTTGTTTCCGATTCACAGTCGGTCCTTTCACAGAGTCTGGCTGCCGGTTGCGTTATGGTTTAAAAAATATGGCAGTCAGGTCGATGATCAGACGGTGCGGCAAAATCTTGCACGCAAGAAACAACGCTTTCATCGACCATCCGTAAATGGACAATGCCCGCCCGCAGGCCGCATCATAAACGGCCTTTTCCACGACAGGCTTTGGATCTGCCATAGATTTTTTCTTAAACAGCGGCATTTTATGGTATTTCTCGGCTCCTTCAAAAAAAGCCGTGTCCACCGGTCCCGGGCACACACAGGTCACGGTGATACCTTTTTTTCGCACTTCGCTTCGCAGTGCTCTGGAAAAGCTCAGCACATAGGCTTTTGATGCCGCATAGACGGCAAATCCCGGCTGCGGCACAAACGCCGATGCCGATGCCATCTGAATGATATGGCTGCCTTTCTCCATATAAGGAAGGCACAGATACGTGACGGTCATCAGTGCTTCGTCGTTCAGCCTCGTCGTCTGCTGATGCTCCGGAAGTGTGATCTCTTCAAATGTTCCGATCCATCCCATTCCGGCGGCATTTACCAAAATCTTGACCCGGACATCCTCCGCAAAGAGCCTGCATCTTAACCGCTCCTGCTGTGCTTCCTGCAAAAGATCCAGCGGCAGAAGCACAATCTTTGTCCCAAAACGTTCCTGCCACATCTCTTTTTGCAGATGCCTTGCAATCACCCAGATTTCATCGAGTCTGCGGTACTTGTCCATGATCTGCTGTACAAATGCTCTTCCCATACCGGAAGAGGCTCCCGTTACAATGGCAATCTTTTTTCTTTCTGACATATCACTTCTTCTTTCTGTTATGCGTGTTGCGGATTGTCTTCTTTTTGCCTGTCGGACGCTCTTTTGCAGTATTTCGTCCATTTTGATTGCTGCTGTTTCCTGTATTTTTCCTGCCTGCGTTTTTGCCGCCCATGTTTCTGTCATCTTGTCCCCGGCGATTTTTATCCGTGCCCTGATAATTTTGACGATTTTTATCCGGACGCGGGCGGATCAGACATTTGGCGTCAAATCCGATCAGGTCGCTGCGGTGTGCCTTTAACAATGCCTCTTTGACCAGCTCATAATTGGCCGGATTGCGGTACTGGATCAGAGCTCTCTGCATCGCTTTCTCATGCGGATTTTTCGGAACGTAGACCGGCTCCATCGTCCGCGGATCGACACCGGTATAGTACATACAGGTCGAGATCGTGGACGGTGTCGGATAAAAGTCCTGCACCTGCTCCGGCATATAGCCAAGATCACGGAGATATTCTGCCAGTTCCACAGCTTCTGTCAGGGAACAGCCCGGGTGGGAGGACATCAGATACGGCACCAGAAACTGGTTCATACCCTCCTGTCTGTTGAGCTGTTCATATTTTTTAACAAATTTCTGATAAACAGCATGCTCCGGTTTGCCCATCTTTGCGAGCACTTTGTCTGCCACATGTTCCGGAGCCACTTTGAGCTGTCCGCTGATATGGTATTTGACCAGTTCCCGGAAGAAGCTCTCATCCTTATCTGCCATCAAATAATCAAAGCGGATACCGGAACGGATAAACACTTTCTTGACTTTCGGGATCTTCCGCAGTTTACGCAGCAGGATCAGATAATCTTTGTGGTCTGCCCGCATATTCTGGCACGGCTTTGGAAACAGACATTGTTTGTTCGGGCACACGCCCTTTTTCAGCTGTTTTTCGCATGCCGGATGGCGAAAGTTGGCGGTCGGTCCGCCGACATCGTGGATATAGCCTTTGAAATCCTTATCTTCCGTCATCTGTTTCGCTTCTTCGATAATGGACTCATGCCCTCTCGTCTGGATAATCCGTCCCTGATGGAACGTCAGTGCACAGAAACTGCATCCGCCAAAACAGCCGCGGTTGCTGACCAGGCTGAATTTGACTTCCGAGATTGCCGGAACGCCGCCCCTGGCATCGTAGGACGGATGCCAGATTCTTTTATAAGGCAATGCATAGACATCATCCATTTCCATCTGCGTAAGTGGTTTTGCTGCCGGATTCTGCACAATATAAAGATGCTCTCCGTAAGGCTCCGCAAGCCGCTTTCCGGCAAATGCGTCGGTATTACAGTACTGTGTATAAAAACTTCTGGCATACCAGAGTTTGTCTTCTTTTAACTTTTCATAGGACGGCAGCACGATCGTATCGACGGCTTCATCCAGCATCCTTGTTTTGTAAACGGTTCCCGCAATAAACGTGATATCGCGTACATGGATTCCCGCATCCAGTGCTTCCGCAATCTCTATGATGCTGTGTTCTCCCATCCCATCAGAGATCAGATCTGCCCCCGAATCCAGCAAAATGGAGCGTTTCAGGCTGTCCGACCAGTAATCATAGTGGGCGAGTCTGCGAAGACTCGCCTCGATCCCGCCAATGATGATCGGGGTATGCTTGTAGGTGCGGCGGATCAGGTTGCAGTAGACGATCGTAGCATTGTCCGGGCGTTTTCCCATCACACCGCCCGGTGTGTAAGCATCTTTCTGTCTTCTTTTCCTGGAAACCGTATAATGGTTGACCATGGAATCCATGTTTCCGGCCGACACCAGAAATCCAAGATGCGGCTTCCCTAAAACGGAAATACTCTTTTCATCCTTCCAGTCGGGCTGTGAAATGATCCCCACCCGGAAGCCATGTGCCTCCAGAAGCCGACTGATGATGGCATGTCCGAACGACGGATGGTCCACATAGGCATCTCCGATCACATAGACAAAATCCAGCTGCTCGATCCCTCTCTCTTCCATATCTTTTCTGGAAACAGGCAAAAAATCTGTGCTCATTCTTTTTCCTTTCTTGGCGGCTGTAAAAGTGCCGCAATCTCTTCTTCGGTCAGTTTGCGGAACGCTCCTTTTTCCAGAGCCGGATCTAAAGTAAGGCTTCCCATGGAAAGTCGTTTCAGATAGATCACTTTGCAGCCGATCGCCTCAAACATCCGTTTGACCTGGTGGTAACGTCCTTCGCAGATCGTGACTTTCGCTTCGGAAATCTCTCCCGACGAGAGGATCTCAAGGTCCGCCGGAAGAGTCTTCTTTTCATCTCCGATGTCCAACCCTTCCTTGAATCTGTGGATATCTTCTTCATGGATCTGCCCGGTCACTCTCGTAAAATAGCATTTATCCACATGTTTTTTCGGGGAAAGCAGACGATGAGCCAGCTCTCCGTCGTTTGTGACAAGAAGCAGTCCTTCCGTGTCTTTGTCCAGCCTTCCGACCGGGAACAGATCCTTTTTCTGCTGCAAAGTAATCAGATCCATGACGGTCTTTTCTTTTTTATCTTCGGTTGCGGTGACCACACCTGCCGGTTTGTGCAGCATCAGATAGCAATGCTCTTCATAATATACTGGTTTTCCGTTTAGCGTGATCTGCTCGTTCCCCAGTACTTTTCTCTTTGCCTGCTTTTCGGTGATACCGTCCACCTGGACAAGTCCCTTTTTCAGGAATTGTTTCACCTGGGAGCGACTTCCCTCGCCGGCAAGTGTCAGATACTGATCCAATCGATAACTCATGACTGCATTCTCCATCCTGCATAATACTTGTTTTTTAAGGTACCGCCGGCCGCTTTGCCCCAGCCCAGCCCGTAACCGTCCACGCAGACCAGTACCCAGCCTTTTTCGTTTTCCGCCTCTGTGTCGGATAAATCCAGGGTCTCTCCTTTTAAGTAACGGATCACACGCTCATCGTCCCCTTTAAAAGAGACGCTCTTTTTAAAATCTTCTGCTTTTAAGCACATGGCAAGAGCCTGCGACGGCTCAAACCGCTTTTTCTTCTGATCTCCAAGATAAAGCCCGGTGCGAAGATAACGGATACCCCGCTCGATCTTCGTCCCTTCCGGAAGCAGATAGATGCGTTCTTTCTGAACTTCCGTTTTTCCGGATAAAGGCTTTGTTATCTGCTGCATAAATACTGCAAATTCCGGGCAGTCCTTGAGGTCAGACACCGGTGTTTTTTTACTTTTCGCCGGTTTTTTCAGATATTTTTTACTCTGTCCTTCGCCGTCGGTGCGTTTTCCAAGCAGAGCCGCAAAATGGCCTTCGCCCGGTGCCAGATGCGGGAAAATGCGGATACAGTTCTCAAATCCTTCTTTTTTTCCATGGGAGAAATATTCATCCCATTCTGGCATCAGAAGTTCCATATCCGGCCGCTCCTGCAAAAGATAAGCGATGTTTTCTTCGTTTTCTTTTACAGAAAATGTACAGGTCGAATACAGGAGCATTCCGCCCTTTTTCAGCATATCCGCCGCATCGAGCAGCAGCTTTCTCTGGATCGGCACATAGTAATCCGGTCCTTTTTGCAACCAGTCTTTTACCATTGCCTTATCCCGGCGGAACATCCCTTCTCCGGAACACGGTGCATCGATCAGGATCTTGTCAAAATACGCCGGATAAGCTTTTTTGAGCTTATCGGACTCTTCACTTGATACAAACAGATTCGAAATGCCAAAAAGCTCCAGATTCTTTAAAAGCCCTTTGGCTCTGGAATTGCTGATGTCATTTGCAAGTAGCATGCCTTTTCCTTTTAATTTTGCACCAAGCTCCGTCGCCTTGCCGCCCGGAGCCGCACAGAGATCCAGCACAAAATCGCCCGGCTCTACCGGAAGGTGTGATGCCGGGATCATCGCACTTGGCTCCTGCACATAATAAAGCCCCGCATAATAATATGGATGCTTTGTCACCGTCTGCTTTTCATCAAAAGCAAAGCCGTTCTCACACCACGGTACACATTCAAGAGAAATATCTGCCTTCTGCCTGAAGGTTTCCGGTGCGATCTTCGCGGTATTTACACGAAGTCCCTGTCTGGTTTTCTGCTCAAAACTTGCAAGATATGCCTCATACTGATCACCGAGCAGTTCTTTCATCTCTTCTAAATAATTTGAAGGCAGTTCCATCTTTTTATCCTTTCTCGTTTCTTATTATTTGCTTTTCCTATACCACATCTGCTCAAAAATGCCTCTGACATTCTTTATGCATCAAGATCACTCAAATGCCTGCACATGATAACCTTCTGTGATATTGTCCAGATCGCTGTGAAAACGACGCAGCTGTTCCAGATCCTTTGTCTCATAGATCCGGTAAAACTCATCCTGGATCTTGACAAGTTCCCGTTTATTGGCAATCGTATACAGATTCTGGATATTATTTAAAATATCTTTGACCAGATTCGTCTGGATCTGGCAGGAATTCTGTGCATCCATGATCTCGCTGCGTACCGTTGACATCTCATTGTCCAGCACAATGATCGCATCGGCAACGCGGCTCAGTTTCTCCCGGATGTGATCCGGCATATGCTGTTTATATTTATACTGAAGCGAATGTTCGATCGTAGACCAGAAATTCATCGCCAGAGTACGGATCTGGATCTCCACGCGGATGGTCTTTGTTCCAGAAAAGGTTTCCACCGGGTAAGACACGATCATATGGTAACTGCGGTAACCGCTCGATTTCATATGATTGATATAGTCCTTTTCCGTAACGACCTGCATATCGGAGCGGTTTCTTATAAGATCTGCCACCTTCTCAATATCCTCCACAAACTGGCAGATGATGCGGATGCCTGCGATATCATCCAGCTGTTCTTCAATCTTGTCAACTTCAATGTTTTTCTTCTGTGCTTTATCTAAAATACTGGAGATCGATTTGACTCTGCCGCAGACCTGCTCCATCGGCGAGTACATACCCCGATCCTGGTACTCTTTGATCAGATGATTAAATTTTACCAGCAGTTCCTCCACCGCCAGCTCATATGGATTTAAAATATCCTTCCATAACTGTATTTCCATAAAAACCACTCCTCCTACATTACTTACCGTCCTTCCTCAGTCAGACCAGTATAGCATAATTTTTCCTTTTTTCCAACTGTCACCTCAAGGTTCTCCCTCCAGACCTTTTAAGATCCAGTAAGGATCGACACTGACTTCCTGCCCGTCTGCTGTCTGTATGTAAATGCCAAAATGCAGATGTACGGCAAACTGACCGACCGTGCCCTCTTCTCCGTAACCGCTGTCCCCCATATAGCCCAGCATTTCGCCGGCTTCTACTGTTTTCCCTTCTTCCATCCTCGGTGCATATTCCGAGAGATGGGCATAATAAAAGTAACCGCCCTGTTCACTGCGGATTCCGATCCGCCATCCGCCCTTTTGAAGCCATCCCATATGCTCAACCGTCCCGGCTGTGGCAGAAAATACCGGATAAAACCCTCTCTGATTTGTCGGCGGCATCAGATCCGTCCCCTCATGCCCCCGTTTGCCGCCGTAGGTGCGTTCTTCCATCCAGGAATCCTCATAAGATACCCTGCATTTTACTGGAAAGCAGACAAGATCATCCCATACCGCACAGAACGCATTTTCCAGCATCTCATATTGTTTCGGGCGATAACGGTACATCCACTTCGCCGTCTGCTGCAACTCATCGATCGTCGGCATTTTCTTTGGAAAAGACGCCTGAGCACCCGCAAAAGCAAGTGCCAGCAGTTTTCCTTTCGAAAGTCCGCTCTGTTTCTGAAGTTCTGCTGTTTCTTCCTGCAAGCTGCCGCCTGCCTGCATAGAACGGAAATGTTCCATTTCAATGACTCTGTCATGCAGAGCATATTTTCTCTTTTCATGATGGAATATCGCCATTCCGACAAAAAGAACAAGCACTGCAAGGAACAGAAAACAGATCCTTTTTCTGATCGTATCATCCGGTCGCTTTTTCTTCATCCGAAACTACCCTCACAAAAGCGGTCTTATTTTTATATGCATATGTTTTTGGATTGATGCATACGATACGCAAAAAGAGGAATTTTTTATGAAATCTTTCTTTTCTTCACTTCTTGGTGCTGCCCTGTTTGTGATTCTGCTGTTTTTACCTGGTTTGGTCTTTGAAGGTGCAAAAATGGGACTGAACCTGTGGTTTTTCACTCTGGTTCCCACCCTTCTGCCATTCATGGTCTTTTCCAACATCCTGATCCAGAGCCGCCTGATCGAACATCTTCTCTTCCTGCCCGGACTTTTTACCCGAAAATATCTCCATCTCTCCCCGACCGGGCTTTATGCGTTCCTGTGCGGCTTTTTCTTCGGTTATCCTTCTGGTGCCAAAATTCTTGCCGATCTTTTAAAAACCGATCAGATCGATCCAAAGGAAGCTTCCATGCTCTTCGGTTTCTGTAACAACGTAAGTCCGGCTTTTCTTATCACCTATTTTCTGACACTGCACTTAAAACACCCGGAGAAAGCCGGAATCACCGTCTCTTTTCTGTACATAATACCCGCTTTTGTCTGTCTGATGGCATTTTTCTTTTGCGGCAGTTCCTTTTCTCTCCGTGAAAAAAAGACATCGAGTCCCGTGCTTTCTCTTGCACTGCTTGATGCCTGCCTCCAAGATGCCCTCTCAGTCCTGCTAAAGCTTGGCGGTTATATTATATTATTTTCCGTCTTATCCAATGTGATCACACACATACCCCGCATGCGTGCAGAAAGTGCCGCTTTTTTCTCCTGCTTTCTGGAAATTACAGGCGGAATCCCTGCCGTCACTGCCGCATTTGCTTATCCGCAAAGTTATGTGATATTGCTCCCGTTTCTGGCTTTTGGCGGTCTTTGCTCTTTCATGCAAACAGGGAGTGTCATAAAAGACACCCCCTTATCTCTTCGTAGCTATTTTTTTACCAAAATACTGCTCGCTCTGCTGATATTTCTGTGTGAAATACTCTGCATTACGCTGCTTCCGGGCCTTTTTTAAGCCTCGTCGTCATCGTAATCCGCATCCTGCTGCGGTGCTGCATAAGATGCAGGGTTTCCGCCCGGTGACAGCTCGCGTCTGTTCTTGTTTACGATATCGTAGCAGGACTGGATCGAATTGATGAAAGTATTGTATTTCTCGCCTGCTGCATCGATCGTATGGCTCATGATCTTTTCCAGATTTGCCAGCATCTCATCGGTGTACTGCAGTGCACCCATACGGATGTTGTTGGCATCGGTTGTTGCATTGTCCATGATCTCCTGTGCCTGCTGGTTAGTGTTCTCCAGCAGCTCATTGGACTGTGCATATGCCTGCTGCATAACTTCACTTTCCGTAACCATCTGCTGTGCCTGTGTCTTTGCGTCTGCGATGATCGCATCTGCTTTGGACTGTGCGTCTGCCAAGATCGCATCTTTGTTGCTGATGATCTTCTGGTAACGTTTGATCTCATCCGGTGTCTTCATACGAAGCTCACGCAGAAGCTCTTCCAGTTCTTCTTTATTTACCACGATCTTTGTAGAAGAGAGTGGCTGGAATTTACAACTGTCTACATACTCCTCGATTTCTTCAATAATCTGCTCAATTCTGCTGCTCATCGTTATCACTCCTATTTTTTATTCTGATTTCTGGTTCTAGTTCTAATTTAAAGATGCCTTACGGATTGTTTTGTACTTCGCACTTTCTCAATCCTGCTTTGACACTTCCATTTTTTGATATATCTTCTCAATCACCGACTCCGGCACAAATTTGGAGATATCGCCATGGTAGCTGGCGATCTCTTTGACCGTTGTCGAACTTAAGTAGGCATATTCCAGACTGGTCGATAAGAAAATCGTATCAATATCTGAGCGCAGGATGCGGTTGGTCTGCGACATCTGCAGTTCGTAATCAAAATCGGTGATCGCCCGCAGACCCCTCACCATAAACTGTGCTCCGCAGTTCCTTGCAAAATCTACGGACAGACCATCAAATGCCTTTATTGTCACATTTCCGATATCCTTGGTGACATCAGCTAATATATTAACACGTTCTTCGGCAGAAAACAACGGCGTTTTTGCACTATTTGTCAGCACACCGACGATCAGTTCATCCACCAGAACAGCGGAACGACGGATGATATCAAGATGTCCGAACGTAACCGGATCAAAACTTCCAGGGTAGACAGCTCTTCTCATAACTCCTTTTTCTCCTTCTCTATAAACATATGAACATTTGTCTTATATTCTTTGCGTTTCAGTACACGGAACCCAAATTCCTTAAGATAGGAAAAATCAGTCTCCAGAGATGCCTCTATAATGATCAGGGTACGCTCATCTGCCACTTTGCTGTCTTTTAAGCAGGAAAGGACTCGCTTTTCCAGCTCCTGGTTGTAAGGAGGGTCCATAAAAATGACACCAAAGCTCTCCTTGCCGTCCTCGATCTCACGTCTCAGACGATCCAGTGCAGCAAAAACATCTGACTGCACAACAAAAGCATCCGCGTCCAACCTAGTAAACTTCAGGTTTTCGCGGATGCAACACACTGCGGCAGGATTTTTTTCCACAAAGACTGCTTCCTTTGCTCCTCTGCTGAGTGCCTCAATCCCTATCGCACCGCTCCCGGAAAACAGATCCAGAAAACGGATACCGTATAGTTCATCCTGTATCATATTAAAAAGCGTTTCTTTAATCCGGTCCGTGGTCGGTCTGGTCTCCATTCCGGGAACCGTCTTAAGTGCCAGTCTCCTGGCTTTGCCTGCGATAACTCTCATAATTTCTTCCTTTGTTCTGTGTTTTTTCTATTATAAAGGTTTTCACACTTCACGTCAAGCCGAAAAAACAGGAAAACAACGGAAGCAAGCAGCATTTGTGAGCTTATGTATCAAAGGATTCTTTCGTTTTTGATGCTTCCGGTCTCTTTAAATACTTCCCACTCTGAGATATTGACTGCATGGTCACCGATACGTTCCAGATATTTTGCAACCATCAGAAGATCCACACAGGCATCGGTGTCTTTTTTGCCTTCTTTCAGGCAGGCAACCAGTTCCTCTTTCACCTGGTTGAAAAGGTCATCAATCTTATCGTCTCTCTTATAAAATTCTTTTGCCTGCTCTTTATCTCTTGCCATAAAAAGCTCTACCCCATCACAGAGGATCTTTCTGGTCTCTTCGAGCATCTCTGGCATGGACGGTGCATACTCTTTGTAGCTGATACCGTTCAGACGCACTGCCATATCTGCGATATCCGCTGCATGGTCACCGATACGTTCCATGTCACCGACTGCTTTCATAACAGAAGATACGATACGCAAATCACTTGCCAGCACCGGCTGCTGCCTGGTCAGAAGCAGCAGGCATTCTGCTTCAATCTTACGCTCCATCTCATTGATCTTACGGTCATTTTTCTGGATTCTGTCCAATTCTTCCAGATCATTAAGTGCAATTGCTGAGAGCAGATCTGCAAAAGCCTGCTGAATCCCCTTTCCCATGGCATCCATGTTTTCGCGAAGAGTCTCCAGTTCGTGTTCAAAATTCATTCTCACTGACATTGTTTTTCCCCCAATCAACCAAAACGTCCTGTAATATAATCTTCGGTCCTCTTATCCTGTGGTCTCGCAAAGATGTCATCGGTATGGTTAAACTCGATCACTTCTCCTACCAGGAAGAATGCGGTGTCATCCGATACACGTGCTGCCTGCTGCATGTTATGGGTGACAACAACAACCGTATATTTTTTCTTCAGCTCTACCATCAGCTCTTCAATTTTTAAAGTAGAGATCGGATCAAGTGCCGATGTCGGCTCATCCATCAGAAGCACGTCCGGCTGTACGGCCAGTGCTCTTGCAATACAGAGACGCTGCTGCTGTCCGCCGGAAAGCCCCAGTGCTGATTTTTTCAGGCGGTCTTTTACCTCATTAAAGATCGCTGCTCCACGCAGACTCTCTTCCACGATCTGATCGAGTGTCGCTTTATCTTTAATGCCATGGATCCTCGGTCCATAAGCGATATTATCATAAATGCTCATCGGGAATGGATTTGCCTGCTGAAATACCATACCCACTTTTTTTCGAAGCAGTGTGGTATCTGCCTTCGGACTGTAGATATCTTCTCCGTCAATCAGGACTTTTCCTTCTATTTTTACGTTCTCAACCAGGTCATTCATACGGTTTAAGCACTTCAGAAAGGTGGATTTACCGCATCCAGACGGACCGATAAATGCAGTGATCGCATTTTCCCGAATCTCCATATTGACATGTTTTAACGCATGATTCGTTCCGTAGTGCAGGTTCAGATCCTGCACACTGATTTTTGTATTTTCCATGGTGATGCTCCTCTTTCTTTTATTTCATCCGCGTTACATCGAAACGCTTCGCCAGATATTTTGTCAGGAAATTGATGCACAGTACGATCACAAGAAGTACAAATGCAATTCCAAACGCTACATTATATTCTGCTTTTGAGCTGCTAAGATACAGCTGGATCGTCAAAGTTCCGCCCGGCTGCAGGATCTTGGAAAGCCATCCTCCCGCTTTCGGGAGCAGATAACCGCTTCCTGCCGTAAAGAGCAGGGCTGCCGATTCTCCGACGATACGTCCGATCGCCAGAATCACTCCGGTGATGATGCCGGGCATGGCAGACGGAAGCAGGATTGTACGGATCATGTGCCATTTTGTTGCTCCCATGCCAAGTGCTCCGCTCCGGTAAGAATCCGGAACCGTACGCAGAGCTTCCTGCGTGTTTCGCGTGATCAGTGGCAGGATCATAAGGCTCAAAGTCAGAGCACCGGTCAGCAGAGAATAACCAAGTTTCAGCGTTGTTCCAAAAAACACGCTTCCGAAAAGTCCGAAAATAATCGATGGGATACCGGAAAGTGTCTCCGTCGTAAATTCAATGATCCTTACGATCTTGCCCGGTTTGGCATACTCATTCAGATAAATGGCACTTCCCACACCGATCGGCGTTGCGATCACCAGCGTGATCACGATGATATACAGCGTATTGACAATATTTCCGGCAATGCCGACCGTTCCTTTTCTTGCACTTGTTACCGTTGTCAGAAACTCCAGGCTGACACTTCCGATTCCTCTTACCGTTACATAACAGATGATCATCAGAAGAACAGAAACTGCTATGGCTGCTGACAGATAAATGCATCCGTACAGGAACTTGTCCATGCCATGTGTTTTTTTATTATAAATTGAATTCTCACTTTGCATCGTCGTCTATTCCCTTCTTCAGTATCCGTGTCAGAACCACATTGATCAGCATGATGAATACAAACAGCACCAGACCGATCGTGAATAAAACCTGTCTGTGTAAATCTGCTGCATATCCCATTTCACTTACGATCGCTGTTGTCAGAAAACGAACCGAATTGAATGGGAACGGCGGATTTACCGAACTTCCTGCTACTAAAGTGATCGCCATTGCTTCACCGATCGCTCTTCCTGTTCCAAGTACGATGGCTGTAATGATACCGGATTTTGCCGCCGGGATCATCACCTTGAAAATAGTCTGGATATGGGAGGCTCCCAAAGCCAGCGATGCTGATTTCAGATTCTGCGGTACTGCTTTCAGTGCAGACTCACTGATATTTATTACCGTTGGGAGGATCATAATCGCCAGTACGATCACAGCTGAAATCAGGTTCGCTCCTCCGGTGAACTGGTGTGTTTTTGAATTTTGAAAGAGAAACAGCTCCAGTTTGTACATTACCGGATTGAGCACCAGGATGCCGACCAGTCCGTAAATAACCGAAGGAATGCCTGCCAGAAGTTCCACCGCCGGTTTTACAACGGCTGCCAGTTTTTTCGGTGCAGCTTCCGCAAGAAAGACTGCGGTCAGAATACCGATCGGCACACCGATCAGGATGGCAAGTGCCGTTCCTACGATCGATGTGAGGATAATGTACAGGATACCGTAGGATGGCGTTGCCGCCGTCGGTGCCCAGACACTTCCAAAGAGAATGTCAAGGAGACCGACTTTGAAAATTGCAGGGGTTCCGCTGATGATCATGTAGAGTGTGATCGAAAAGACTGCCGCAACTGCAACGACCGAACATATGGTAAAGATGATCTGTGCCGTTGTTTCTACCGCCGAGCGGGATCCTTTTGCACTTAAAATACTGAATTTGCTTTTCTTATCTTCCATTCTTTACACCAAGCCTTCGTTTTTTCCAGTTAGTCTACAGTGATCAGACCTACGGAGCTGATCAGATCTTTTCCTTCTGCGGAAGAAAGATAGTCAAACAGTGCCTGTACCGGTTCGCTCTGTTCTGAGATCTCTCCTTTTGTCGCCATAACAAACGGGCGGCTCAGGAAATAATTTCCTGCTTTGATGTTTTCTGCTGTCGGCTCTACACCTTCCAGTTTCAGGGCTTTTACCGTGTCATCCAGGACATCCAGAGATACGTATCCGATGGAGCCCGGTGTGGAAGCTACTTTTGCCATAACAGCTCCGGTGCTGTCCAGTTCGCTTGCATATGTACATTTATCTGCAACATCCAGCAGTTCTTCAAAAGCTCCTCTCGTACCGGAACCTGCTTCACGTCCGATCACAACGATCGGCACGGAGTCTCCGTCTACATCTGCCCAGTCTGTGATCTCACCTGTGTAGATCTGTGCCAGCTGTTCTTTTGTCAGATTCTCTACTTTTGTATCCGGATTTACTACAACTGCAATACCGTCGATCGCTACAATGTTTTCTACTGCACCATTCTGTTTTTCACTGTCTTCCAGTGCACGGGAAGAGTTTCCGATATCTACGCTTCCGGAAAGAAGGGATTCAATACCTGCGGAAGATCCGGTAAATTCTGCATTTACGGTTACATTCGGATATTTCTCCATAAAAGCTTCTGCAACGGCGTTTGCCAGTTTCTCCATAGAAGTACTTCCTGCCATGGTAATGCTGCCGTTCAAATCTGCGGAAGCTTCGCTTGCTGCCTGTGTATCTTTGGCACTGTCTGCAGTGCTTTCAGCCGCCTGGCTTCCTGCCTCTGTCTGTGCTGCGTTTGTATCTGCCTTTGTCTCTGTTGTCGTGCCTGACTGTCCGCATGCTGCCAGACTTGCTACTGTCACTGCACAAATTCCTGCTAAAGCTGTCAATTTCTTAAGGTTCTTCATAATAATAATCTCCTCTCCTGACCTGCTGTGCCGTTTTCGTTTTATTTTTACCAGTTTTTCATTCGGCATCTGTCAGTTTCTGATTTTTCTGTTCTTTGTGAACAACCTTAAGATAACACAAAACCAGCCCACAAAAAGCATGGGCTGGTTAATCCTTGGTTATGTTTTTGTAAAGAAAATCTGCAATTGTAAAGAAATCGTAAAGCTTATCGGAATACGATCTCTCCGGTTTTTTCATCCATACTCTCTACGATAGCGAGAGATTCCAGGTGTACTCCCTGATCACGCAGGGCATCGCCGCCTGGCTGGAAGCCTTTCTCGATCACGATACCGGCTCCGACCAGCTGTGCACCGGAATCTTTTACGATCTGGATCAGTCCCTCCATTGCCTTTCCGTTTGCCATAAAATCATCGATCAGCAGCACTTTGTCATCCGGTCCGAGAAACTCCCTGGAAACGATGATGTCGTAGATTCTTCCGTGAGTATAGGACTCCACCTGTGTGGTATAGACATCTCCTGCGATATTTTTGGTCTGCGTCTTCTTTGCAAAGACAACCGGAACGTTGAAAACTTCGGCAACAACACAGGCAATACCGATACCGGATGCCTCGATCGTCAGGATCTTTGTGATCTCTTCCCCTTCAAATCTGCGTTTGAACTCTTTTCCGATCTCACGGAACAGGGATACATCCATCTGATGATTCAAAAAGCTGTCCACTTTCAGCACATTGCCTTCTCT
This sequence comes from Hominisplanchenecus sp., assembly GCF_046967715.1. NCBI lineage: Bacteria > Bacillati > Bacillota > Clostridia > Lachnospirales > Lachnospiraceae > Hominisplanchenecus > Hominisplanchenecus sp. The sequence continues at coordinate 17,493 of NZ_JBKVNQ010000031.1, read as the reverse complement.
AATCTTACCGTCTTTTCTGATTCTGTCTTTGAGTATCTGCATTTCTTTATCCTCCATCATCGTTTCGTTCATTTTATTTTGATATACATCATCAGTTTTTTCAATTTTACCCTCTATAGCCTTAAATGTCAATGTACAGAAAATGTATTTTGACCCACAACGGTGAAGCCACTGAACAATTACCAGAATTTTACAAAATCTTCTGACCTTCTGCCAGCAAAACTTTCAGAATACCGGCCAGAAACATAACGGTCACCGGATTCATTTTACATTTCCGAAGCAGCACGATGCAAAGGCCGAACAGAATCACCATACCCCAGTCGGTATCCGGCAGACGGATCACAGTTTGTCCGTTCCAGAAGGCAGAAACCAAGATGGAAATGCCGGCCGATGCGATCAGTGCGATCACTGCCGGACGCAGGGAAGAAAGAACACCCTGAAGTGCTGCGAGCTTTTGATATTTTAAATAGAAGTAAGCAATAAATGTAACCAAAATACAGGACGGCAGAATACATCCAAACGTTGCAATCAGAGCTCCCGCAAGCCCTGCCGTGTTCATTCCGACAAACGTAGCTGCATTTGTGGCGATCGGGCCAGGTGTCATCTGCGAGATCGTGACAAGATCTGCGAACCCTTTCCCATCTAACCAGTGATACGTGTCCACTACCTGGTGCTGTATCAGAGGCATTGCCGCATAACCGCCTCCAAAACTGAACATTCCAATCTGAAGAAATGCAAAAAATAATTTCAGATAAATCATGATATTTTCCTCTTTCCGTACTTTGAACGTAAAAATCCCAACAAACCGCTTGCAATCACAATGTATACAACATTGACTTGAAACACCGTTGCCGCCAGAAAGGCAGCTGCCATAATGATCCAGGAAATGGCATCTTTTTGTTTTGCCACCTCACCCGCCATCTCATATACCACAACAGCGATCACTGCCCCGACTCCGGCCTGCATGCCAAGCAGCATCTGGCTTACAATAAAATTTTTGCAGAAGATCTGATAACAGACCGAGATTGCCGCAATGATCACAAACTGCGGAAGCAATGTCCCAAAGACGGCTGTCACCACGCCGATAAGCCCTGCCAGCTTATAGCCGACTGCGATCGCTCCGTTCACTGCCACAGCTCCCGGTGCTGACTGTGCGATCGCCACCAGATCCAGCATCTCATTCTCATCGATCCAGTGATACTCATCAACAAATTTCTTTTTCATCAGACTCACGATTACATAGCCTCCGCCAAACGTGAATGCACTGAGATAAAACGTAGACAGAAAAAGTTTCCATAAGACAGTTTTTTTTGATTTTGACTCCATAGCTATACCTCTTTTGTGCTTTTTATGCTTAAAAGGATGTCACAACGAAAAGTCTGAAATCACGATGTACCTGTGCAGAAATAATGTTATGACTTGATGACCTGATCAGGCATCCCCTGACAATTTTAGCACATCTTCTTTGAAAAATACATCTTTTTACATAATCTTTACGTTTCCCTTCGTAACGGATCATTCCTCTTTTTCCTCTTTTTCACAGGACTTGTGTCTCTGCCCCAGCAGCTGATCTACATACGTGCTCAGTCCCGCCACAAGGATTCCCTGCACGACCGCCGTAAAAACTGCCATTGCGATCTCCTGTCTTGTCTGAAATTCTGTCGTTGCAAACACATACAGACCGGCAAGCAATATACCGAGAATCCCGAGAACTCCGGGAACATACTGGTTTTGTATGGTCTGAGAATGTTTCAGCCCAATGCCAACAAAATATAAAACCAGTGCCACTGCCAATAGCTCTGGTTTTATATAATCGGTGATCTGCATGATAGACTCCCCACGCTGTTTTTACTATAATATTCCGAAACAAGCAGAAAGTTGCCAATATCTGATATCTGCAAAAAGCTTTTTCTTCCAATCTTGCAAAAAAATTCACCCACCGCTTAGTGCTCTGCACACTTGAAGCGGGGGAATGCTTCTCTGCGTTCAAAATAACAGGCACTCTCCTTTACGGAAAGTGCCTGTTATTTTCATTTAATTCAAGTCGAACGCACGTGAGACTTGGCACGCGATTCTGGTCAGCTTTGCTGACATTTACCCAACAGAATCGCTGTGCATCCTCGCGGAGCGTTTATCTTAGTCGGAGATTGCACTCCCACTAAGACAAATTTGTTGCTCGCCACTTATAGAAGTGGGAGTCTTCTCCGACTAAGATAAAACTTTTTGTTTATTTCTTAGAATTTACCAGCTTTTGCTGCTTCCTCGATCGAAACTGCAACTGCAACAGTCATACCAACCATTGGGTTGTTACCTGCACCGATCAGACCCATCATTTCTACGTGAGCCGGAACAGAAGAAGAACCTGCGAACTGTGCATCAGAGTGCATACGTCCCAGAGTATCTGTCATACCATAAGAAGCAGGACCTGCAGCCATGTTATCCGGATGCAGTGTACGTCCTGTACCACCACCGGAAGCTACTGAGAAGTATTTCTTACCTTTTTCAAGACATTCTTTTTTGTATGTACCTGCAACCGGATGCTGGAAACGTGTCGGGTTTGTGGAGTTACCTGTGATAGAAACGTCAACGCCTTCTTTCCACATGATAGCAACACCTTCCGGAACGCTGTTAGCGCCGTAGCAGTTAACTTTTGCACGAAGTCCTTCAGAATAGGATTTACGGAATACTTCTTTAACTTCGTTCTTGTATGGATCATACTCTGTCTCTACATATGTAAAGCCGTTGATACGGGAGATGATCTGTGCAGCGTCTTTTCCAAGACCGTTCAGGATAACACGAAGAGGTTTTTTACGAACTTTGTTTGCTTTTTCTGCGATACCGATAGCACCCTCAGCAGCTGCGAAAGACTCATGTCCTGCAAGGAAGCAGAAGCAGTCTGTCTCTTCTTCAAGGAGCATTTTACCAAGGTTACCATGTCCAAGACCTACTTTACGTGTATCAGCAACGGATCCAGGAATACAGAATGCCTGAAGTCCTTCACCGATAGCTGCTGCTGCATCTGCTGCTTTCTTACATCCTTTTTTGATTGCGATTGCAGCACCTACTGTATATGCCCAGCAAGCGTTCTCGAAACAGATTGGCTGAATGCCTTTGATCTGATCGTAAACATTAAGACCTGCGTCTTTTGTGATTTTCTCAGCTTCTTCGATAGAAGCAATGCCATAGCTGTTTAAAACAGAATTGATCTTGTCAATTCGTCTCTCATATGATTCAAATAAAGCCATTTCCTGTTACCTCCTCTAATTATTCTTTACGCGGGTCAATAATCTTAACAGCATCAGCTACGCGGCCATACTGACCTTTGGATTTTTCCCATGCAGTATTAGGGTCATCACCTTTTTTGATGAAGTCTGTCATCTTTCCAAGGTTTACGAACTGGTATCCGATGATCAGATCATCAGCATCCAGAGCGATGCCTGTTACATAACCTTCTGCCATTTCAAGGTAACGAGGACCTTTCTTTAATGTACCGTACATTGTACCAACCTGTGAGCGAAGTCCTTTACCCAGGTCTTCCAGGCCAGCACCAACTGCCAGACCATCTTCAGAGAAAGCACTCTGGCTTCTTCCGTATACGATCTGCAGGAACAGTTCTCTCATAGCGGTATTGATAGCATCACAGACAAGGTCTGTATTCAGAGCTTCCATTACAGTCAGACCCGGCAGGATCTCAGCAGCCATAGCAGCAGAGTGTGTCATACCGGAACATCCGATGGTCTCTACCAGAGCTTCCTGGATGATACCTTCCTTTACATTCAGGCTCAGCTTACATGCACCCTGCTGAGGAGCACACCAGCCTACACCATGTGTAAATCCGGAAATGTCTTTAACTTCTTTTGCCTGTACCCACTTTGCTTCTTCTGGAATTGGAGCAGCGCCATGATGAACGCCCTGTGCAACTGGGCACATTTCTTCTACTTCACGTGAATAAATCATTTTAAGACTCCTTTCAAAAATAAATTGCATATAGTAATTAGCCGCCTCCCTTTTTTTGCGATCACAGGAGGCTGCAAAATACTTTCACATTATTTTCTCATAAATCGACGATTTCGTCCAGTCTTTTTTTAACAAACCGGATTCTTTTGTCTTTTTCTGTCCGGAAATGCCTCTAAGATTTGGCTTCTTCGCTTCGCCAGGATCCTTTCAGGCCTTTTCTGCGGACGCTGAAATGACAGTACATGGCGGTAACAGCACTGACGATCAGCAGAAAATAGAAATTCAGACCTCTTGTCAGGCACATGGACGCCGGAAGCAGTGCCCCTTTAAAGACCTGTCCAAAGGATGCTTTGTACATGATCTCTGTGATTCCCTGTGCTCCCGGAAGCGGCAGCATATCAACTGCAATATAAACAGATGCCTGAAGGATCATGATACTGAGCACAGATTCTCCGGTAAGCCCCATGCCTTTGTAGATCAGCCAGGTCATAAAAAACACACTGCATCTCTGGATAAATGTCAGGATCAGCACAAATGCGATCTTGTTTTTATGCCCGATCAGAAATACAACTGCTTCATGGTACTGATCTGCCATCTCGATCAGTTTTTCTTTTCGTTTTCCTGATTTTTTGAGAATGTGCAGTTTTTTGAGCACTGCTTCGCCGCCAAGTACCAGACTCTTAAAGCAGCGCGGGCTGATCATGACAAACAGCAGGATCACCACCAGAGCCGTATTCAGAAACAGTCCAAGATAATAAAGATAAATATAGTTTCCAAGATATCCCATCAGCTGCGTGCGGTAAAAAAGCAAAATGGCAACGCCCATAAGGGCCAGTACCAGTTTGTATACCACCGCCACCGTCATAAGCACCACGCTGCTGTCCGATACTTTATGCCCTTCTTTCTGCATGTAATAAAGCTGCATCGGCTGTCCGCCTGTTGCAGACGGTGTGATACCGGAATAAAAAAATCCCACAAACGAATATTTGATGCAGGAAAAAAGAGGGGTTTTCCCCTCCAGACTGCCAAGAAGATACCAGATCATAATGCCTTCCGCGGATGTAAAGAACAAAGCCGTAAGAGCTGCAGCCACCAGATAAACCGGGCTTAAAGTCTGCATGGCAGCAACTACGGTATTCATATCATTTCCCTGAAAAATAACCACAATAGTAGCGGTCAACAGTAGCAGGAAAAACGCCGCACTGATCAAATTTTTACGATTCATAAGCTGCTCCTATCATTAAATAAACCTTTCTGTTAAAATCATGCAGAGATCCTTCGAAAATGGTTTCTGTCTGTTCCAGTTCGTAAAAATCCCTTGGTGTCACAAGCGAGAAATGCTTCTGGAAAAGCGAAATGCCATTCTGCTCCAGGATATTCGTCACAAAAGAAGAACAGGTATAATGATTCTTCTGATAAAACGGTATCTGAAACAGGATGAAAGGCAGTCCGATAATACAGTAGTGATATCGCTTTCTTTGTTTATAGCACTGCAAAAGCTGTCTTGCAATACTTTTTTTCTGTTCTGCCGTACACTGCATACGGACTACTTTATATTTTGCATGCGGAAATACTGCCTCGATCTCCAGCGTATTTTCTTTTTCAAAGCCGGCGATCAGCGGAACGGCCGGATTCCTTCTCCCCACACTGTAGGCCTCTCTTAGATCGGCATCCATCGAAAGGACCACATGCACATAAGGGATCCCGATCACTCTACGGATGATGGACGCAAAGAATCCCGGTGTATCCACAAAAGCCAGATAAATCTGTTCCATAGCTTCTCTCCTTCCGATCAGTTAAAATGATAGCACTGTTTTGCCAGGCGATAACCTGCCAGTGTAAGTGCCGTCCCTGCTTTTCCAGGCAGATAAGTAAAACCGCTCACGGTCCCGAAGCGAAGCTTCCGATAAAGACCGTTTCCTCTTCTTCTCATATACTCCCACAGTTCGTTTCTTTTTTCCATTGCCTCTTCCGTTCCGATCAGTAAAAGATGAATGGAAGAAATCGACATCATGATTGACAGATTCCGTACCAGATAATCCGCCAGTTTTGGATGTTCCTTCTGTACTTGCTTCAAATCCGCACACCCCGAAACCATTTTTGTAACCAGAATCTGTTGGTCGATCCTTTTCATCAGCACCTGCTCATTGACCGACTGATCCTCTCTTCCAAGGAAATAATGGTAGAGATCCAGATCCAGGTACAGGATCGTCTTTACAAACGGAAGCGGCTGGTTGGCAAACAGATTGTCCACATAAAACGTATGCCGCGGCAGGCGTACGCCTGACCTTCGAAGTACTTCTGTCCGGCAGATCTGAGCGTGCATTACAAGGTACTGCGATGGATGAAATTTCCCGATGGTATCCCAAGTACAGACTTTTCCATCGCGAAATACATTCTCATAGCCCATCCGTTTCTGTTTTCCTTCATATAAATGGTCGTACAGATAGTTGCAGATGATCAGATCCGCTAAAGCCCCCTGTCTCTTTCTTTTTCGGATCTCCGTCAATAACTTTTTCAGAGCTTCCTCATCCAGCCAGTCATCCGAATCCACCACTTTGAAATATTCTCCGGCTGCCAGAGACAGTCCTTTGTTCACTCCGGCTCCGTGACCACCGTTTTTCTGATGTACCGCTCTGACTGTTTCCGGATACTTTTCTGCATAGCAATCTGCGATCTCACCGGTCCGATCCGTGGAGCCATCATCGATCACGATGATCTCCACCTCCTCGCCTCCCGCCATCAGCGACCTCAGGCATCGCTGCATGTAATCCTGCGAATTGTAGCATGGCACTGCAAACGTAATCAATTTTTCTTTCATCTATTCATAAATCCCTTCTTAATAGTTTTTGTGTTCATCTTGGTATCATGATACCTGTGAATTGCTCCGTTATAAAGTAACTTCCATCTGATATATTATACATAGTATAATATGCCGCCGCAACGCCAGCTTTCTTAAACTTTATTTAATTTCTTATTGCATTCTTCAGAAACCACAGCTTCCCGGATACGCAAAAACAGGAGATGGAACATGGAAAAACGGTGCTCCTTCTCCTGCTTTGGTTTTAAAATATGATGTTATGTTTCAAAGATGTCCTGCCATTACTTCATGCTTTATAGCTTCAGATCCGGCATCTCAGATATTTAAGAACTGTTTTACGATCTTTGGCATATCCTCTGTCTCTACCACATTCTTGTGAAGAACCGGTGCGGTACGGATCTCTTCGATCGCCTGCGGAACTTTCACACCGGACAGTTCGCTCAGTGCGTCTACCAGTTCGAAGTCACCCATGCCTTTGTACTTTTCTGCATCAATGGCATCCATAACACTTCTGGTGAATTTATACGGACTTGCTGTGGATGCGATCACGGTCTTGGTCTGATCACCGGTCTCTGCCACATACTTGCGGTATACTCTGGAAGCAACAGCGGTATGTGTGTCCATAATATAACCTGTTTTTTTGTAAACTTCTGCGATTTCTTCGGCAGTTTCTTTTTCATTTGCATAGTTGCCGTAGAAATCTTTCAGCTGAGCTTTCATCTCATCTGTAATCTCATATTTGCCTTCTGCTGCCAGATTCTGCATCAGAGTTACATCTTTTGCTGCATCTGCACCTGCGATCTTGTAGATCAGACGCTCCAGGTTGCTGGAGATCAGGATATCCATGGACGGAGATGTTGTCAGAATAAACTCACGATTTCTGTCATACGTTCCGGTGCGGAAGAAATCATAGAGAACCTTGTTGTCGTTGGAAGCACAGATCAGCTTGTCGATCGGCACACCCATGTTCTTTGCATAGTAGGCTGCCAGAATATTTCCGAAGTTTCCGGTAGGTACTACGACATTGATCTTTTCTCCCTTTGCCACTTCACCGTTTGCATACATTTTTGCATAAGCATATACATAGTAAACAACCTGCGGAACCAGTCTTCCGATATTGATGGAGTTTGCGGAAGAGAACTGATATCCTGCCTTATCCATCTGTGCTGCCAGTTCTTTGTCACCAAACATTTTTTTCACGCCTGTCTGTGCATCATCAAAATTGCCATGGATCCCTACTACAAAAGTATTGGCACCTTTCTGTGTTACCATCTGCTTTTCCTGGATCGGGCTTACGCCGTTTTTCGGATAGAATACAATGATCTTTGTTCCAGGTACATCTGCAAATCCCGCAAGTGCTGCTTTTCCGGTATCTCCGGATGTTGCTGTGAGGATCACGATCTCATTCTTCACCTGATTTTTCTTTGCGGATGTGGTCAGAAGATGCGGCAGAATGGACAATGCCATATCCTTAAAAGCAATCGTCTTTCCGTGGAACAGTTCCAGATAATAAGCCTCATCTTTTTTTACAAGCGGAGCGATCTCCTTTGTATCGAATTTCTCATCGTATGCTTTTGCGATGCAGTCTTTCAGTTCCTCTTCCGTAAAATCGGTAAGAAACTGACGCATAACTTCATATGCAGTCTCCTGGTAGCTCATCCCTGCAAGGGTGTCCATATCTGCTTCCAGTGCCGGAAGACTCTCCGGTACAAACAGACCGCCATCATCTGCCAGTCCTTTCAGGATTGCCTGGGATGCAGTTACTTCGACATCGTTGCTTCTGGTACTTTTGTATAAAAGATTCATAACAGCCGTCCTTTCCTTCAAACGCCATATTTTGCGATAAACTTTACGGGAGTCACCTTACATCTGATGCAGTCTCTCCACGCTTAATTCCAGATTATAACATACCTTTTTTCACTGTGCAAGAGCAAAGGAACGAAGTTGAGAAAAACCGGAGACACTTCTTACCATGCCCCCGGTTTTTTCTCATGCAGCGGATCATTCATCCGCAAAACAGAAAAATTCGTGTCCGCCATATTCAAACATCTGCACCAGATTCTGGTCAAACCAGACCATATTCTGGGCTTCCGCACTGGCACGTGCTGCAAAGAACAGTGCCCCCTGCGAATAATCTTCCCCGGCCAATGCCCGGTCTACCGCCTCGATCGTATCATCCGTGATCGAGACCGTATAGATCCTGCCGTCGTCGGTAGGGGAAAACTGCGGCGAACCGCCCGCCGTCTGCCAGACAACATCGTAGATCGTATCTGGAAATCTGGAATCCTTTACACGATTGAGCACGACATTGGCGATCAGGATCTTACTTTTGATGTCTCCCCCTGTCGCCTCCGCTTCTACGATCTGAAGAAGTGTGTAATAATCATTCCCATCCATCTGATTTTCCAGCACTTTCTGCTGTGCATAATAGCCGATGCTTCCGATGTTTTTTGCACACTCCTCCACGTACTTCTGGTAGAGGGCATTTTTTCTGATTCGTGATGTTCCGGCAAGGATCTCCTGATTCGCCGTCTCAAGATCAACGCCATCCGCTGCCTGCGAGTACGCTTCCAGCTTGTTTACGCTGGCAACAATTCCCATCAGACCTGCCTGAAGCTCCTCTTCCTTCACATCCTCACCCTCACCTGCTTCTTCTGCATTTCGGGAGGCTTTTACAGCATATACCTGATTCTTTCCTCCTCCGGTAAAACTGCCCGCTGTAAAAACCAATACAGCCACCACAACTGTACCTGTCATAAGAACTGCACAGTTGCGATAAATCTGTTTGCTGAGTGTACGTGAAAAACATACCTTAAAAAAACCACAGATATTATCTAAGATCACTCCCAGCAGCCACATAATGCCATTCCTCCTTCCGCAGTTGATGTACCTGCATTATAAGTGAAGAATTTGTTACATGTCAAGGTAAATGTTACAGATTCGTTACATTTTACAACATATTTTTTTCAGTCACATACAATTTTATGAGATGTTTCCATAATTTTATCACATTTCAAACATTATTTGTTGCAATATGTATAACCTGTTTTCTTGATTTTTGTCATTTTACCCAAGTAAATTTTCGGCATTTTTCAACTTTTGAACAATAGATGTTTCATTTTCGTTTACTCAATTGTTGATTATGTCATTTTAACATTTTTGAAATATTTGTAATATTTTGTAGTTATCCACATTTTCCTCTGAGCAGCTTATTCACTTTCTCCTTTACAAACAAATTCTTCCATTATATAATGACTGCCGGGAATGAGGTTCTCCCTGGTTTTTAACCAAACCGCTTGTATATAAGCTGATGACTTCTGCGATTTCGCAGGATCACCAGCTTTTTTTATGCGAGCAACGAGCCAAAGTCCGTGCTTGCACGAGACCTTGGCGACTGCCGCGATAACTTGAGAAACCCGCAAAGCGTGTTTCTCATAGTTTCATTATAATAAAGGAGGTCTTTATGTTAACATCACTTGCACTCATTTTTCTGACCGGCCTGCTCCTGGCATCTCTTTTTGAGAAGCTGAAGCTGCCCCGTATCATCGGTATGCTGCTTGCCGGCATTTTGCTTGGTCCGTATGTGCTGAACCTGCTGGATGATTCCGTATTATCCATATCATCCGATCTGCGACAGATGGCACTGATCATTATCCTTATCAAGGCCGGGCTTTCTCTGAATCTTTCTGACCTGAAAAAGGTCGGTCGTCCTGCGATTCTGATGTCCTTTGTTCCCGCCACATTCGAAATCATCGGATATGTTCTGCTGGCACCGACTTTGCTCGGCATTTCCAAAATCGAGGCAGCAGTCATGGGATCTGTGCTCGCTGCCGTTTCCCCTGCCGTCGTCATCCCGCGTATGGTTCAGCTCATGGAAACGAATTATGGCACCGAAAAAAGTATACCCCAGCTCATTATGGCCGGGGCATCCTGTGATGATATTTTTGTCATTGTACTGTTTTCTACATTTTCGAGCATGGCTCAGGGCGGTTCTGCAAACATCATGGATTTCGTAAACATTCCGGTATCCATCCTGCTTGGCATCGTGATCGGTGCCATGATCGGTTACCTGCTCGCCCTGTTTTTTGAAACCTGCCATAGACAGGGGCATAGCATCCGCAGCAGTCTGAAAGTCCTGATCCTGCTCAGCCTTGCTTTTCTCTGCATGGCACTGGAGAACCGCCTCAAAGGAATCGTTGCCATTTCCGGACTTCTTTCCGTTGTCAGTATGGCATGCGTGGTAAAGCTGAAAAGTCCCATCGATGTCACCAATCGTCTGTCACTGAAGTTTGGCAAGCTCTGGATCGCTGCCGAGATCCTGCTCTTTGTACTGGTCGGTGCCGCTGTAGACATCCGCTATACGATGCAGGCCGGAATCGCCGCAGTCGCCATGATCCTGCTGGCTCTTGTTTTCCGTGCCGTCGGTGTCTGCCTGTGCATGACAAAAACTTCACTGAATTTCAAAGAACGTCTTTTCTGCGTGATCGCCTATCTTCCAAAAGCAACCGTTCAGGCTGCGATCGGCTCCGTTCCACTTTCCATGGGACTTGCCTGCGGACAGATCGTGCTCTCTGTCGCAGTGCTGGCGATCCTGATCACCGCACCGCTTGGAGCGATCGGTATTGACCGGACTTACAAAAAGCTGCTTGTTATTACTCACCATTTGCAGAAGTGGGAGTCTTCTCGACTGAGATAAACTCTGCAGATTTTATACCCGTTCTGCTCTCTGTCGTACAGAAGCATCCGATCGTCCCTGCCCATCTTGCGTTCTTCTTCCAGAACGCTTCGGATTGTCTCCAGATCCCTCTGGATCGTCCGCTCTGTCACCTGATAGTGACGTGCTTCCTCTTTTTTCTTCAGGATGTCACCATATGACAGTCTCACAAACAGGCTCAGAACTCTGGTATTTCTGCCTTCCTTTTCTCCCATGCTATCCTCCTTCCATATGATTTGAGAGCAGTGTAGCATGTTTTCTCTCTGGCGTTGTGAAAATGATTTAATCTTCTCTTTTGAACTCAATCTCCCCATGGCAGTATGTATCCACAAACCACGTAAGCTCCCTGCGAAAGTCTGCTGCTTTGCTGCTGTTCCAGAAATCTTTCATCTCATCATACTGAAGCTCATTCTGAATATTTGACAGGTGATCAATCTGCTCTTCTGTCACTCTTTGATGCAGTGCCGTCTCAAATGTTTTATATAATAGTTTCCATTCTCCGGCAAAGTACCGATCCAGGCTGTCAAAAAACGGTGCATCCTGCTGATCTTCCACGGATACGATCACGGACATGCTGTAAAATACAAACGCTTCCTGCTGCAGTCCGATCTCTGCCAGAATGTCTGCATAGTGTTCCAGATCTCTTGAAAAATGGTATTTTCTCGTTTCTTCATTATAATTTGGCCAGGCATCCTCTGGTTTTGGAGTCTGATACTCATGCAGGGTCAGCGTGTATGCTTTCCGGATGATCTGAAGTACATTCTGAAATTGTTTCTGTCTGCCCGCACACCTTGCACGATCCTCTGCAAACCATTTATATTGCTTATAGTCCGGCTCTGCCCCTTCTTTTTGCATCCTCTGAAATAAAAGTTCCATCTGCTGATAACACTTTTCTTCCATCGGATCTTCTTTTCTGTCACGATAACTTCTTGCTGCATCTTCCCAGATTTCTAACTGTTTTTCTGTTTTCTGACCTTTGACATCCGTTTTTGCCACCAGAAAATAATCGCATTTCTTCTGCAATTTTTCTGCCCTTTCATCCAGCACACTGTATTTTTCCCGATAACAGGATGCAAGTATTTTGTATCCGAGACTTCGCAGATAGGCATCCTGATTTTTCACCTGTTTCTGACGTTTCAGAGCTGCAAAAGCATCCCACATCGCTTCCTTTTTATAATCTCCCGGAAGGTTCCGATAACAGCTGCTGCGGTATAAAAGTGCCTTTATCTCCTCTGCTGCCAATTTTTCTTTTCCTTTCGTCTGCTTCAAGAAAATGTGATACCAGAACTTCTGCCAGACTTTCATATCCCATATAATCTACCTTATACCATCTGTCTTCAACTTTCCATTTTCGCTGATCTCCTTTCGAAGTATGACCTGTTTTATGAAATGGAGAATGGTTATCGAGATTCCGTCTTTTCATTTCATTGCTCCTTTTTCAGAATCATAATCCACTGGTGATCTCCTTCCATACGTCCCTGTGTTT
>NZ_JBKVNQ010000031.1:0-4505 GCF_046967715.1 Hominisplanchenecus sp. | reverse complement strand
CCTGTGTTTTCTCTACAATCAGCAGTGGATCATAAAATGGAAGATTCATTTCTCTTAAAATTTCTTTTGCATGGTCACGAGTTCTTGGAAAACAGCGATCTTCCAGAAAATATTCAAAATCTTTCCAATCCGGATTTTCTATAACTCCAAAAGCTCTTAACAAAATCTGTTCTGTATAATTATGGATTGTGATCTTCTCATGTCTAAAATCAATATCAATGGTAGTACATAAATCATTATGATTCATAAAGTTCATTCTCATTTTGACATCTGGATCTTCACTGAATCGATGGGCACGTTTTAGCTGATTATAGATTGTCTGACGTGAAACCTGATATTTTCTTGCAAGATCTGAGATACTCTCTCCCTGACTGTATAATGCCACCATTTCTGCTGCTTGTATCTCTGTAAAAGAATTCTTTCTTCCGGAAATATTTCTCTGCTTTTTTTGATTATAAGATGCCACATCTCTTGAAATTTTCTTCAGCTGTTCCAGATCTGTTGTTCCAAAAATTTCCAGTATTTCATTTTCAAATGTTGTCCCCATGTGACCATTTCTCCTTTTTTCAAGTATAACATGCTTTACATGAATGTTAAGAAATTATTATTTGACACTTATTGTCTCCAAAAGGCATAAAAACCCCCGGTGTGCCAGCACCGGGAGTTTTTTCAAGTATAGTTCTTTTTATTATTTTTTATTCACAAAATATTTTTTTATTTCTCTTAACTTTTCTCTCCTGTTTTTCTTTCCTTTATGCTACAGTCTCAAGATAGGTCTGACCTGCTTTGCCCTGAACGGCATCTACAATGTTGATACAGCAGTTGCCCATTCGGTCAATATGGTGGATAATGCGGTTGTATGGCTCGGTAAGTTTTGCCTTGCATTTTCCTTCACCGACACGTTCTACATGGGATTTTCGCATCTTGATACCAAGATCGAGGATCTTTTCTTTCTGTTGCAGAATATCTTTTGCAGCCTCCGTATTTCCGGTCGCCATCATCTGAACGGCTTTCGTAAACATTTCCTGGATCAGCTGCAGGCTGTGCCGCATATCACGCATGGCATCTTTGGAATATTTATATTTTTTCTCCTCTTTATCTTTCAGGGAGAGACAGACTTCTCTGCAAAGGGCACTCATACGATCCACATCACTTAAAATATACATGATACCTGCTGTCTGGTTTGCCTGCTCCTCGGTCAGTCCGCCGGATGCAAACAATTCGGAGAGGTATTCGGTGATTCGTTCGTAAAGTTTTCTGGTATCTTCGGAGTTCTGGATCACTGCTTTTATTTTCTCGCTGTCACTTTCTGTGGATACTGCAATCAATTCTTTCAAGTTGTCGCTAACCAGCTCGATACATCTTGCCACTTCTTTTACGACCAGCTGAAGTGCTGCGGTCGGCTGTGAAACCAGTTTGGAATCCAGAAACTGCGGTTCTGCGTTGCTGTAGACTTTTTTCTGTCCGTCCGGAATGATTTTCATAACGATCTTGACCATCAGCCAGATCAGCGGTACCCAGATGACCGTCATGGTAATATTAAACAGGGTATGTGCATTTGCAATCTGTCTGGAAATAACTGCAATCTCCGGTCCTTTGGGAGAGATATACTGGATCAGGGCTGCGTATGGTTTTACAAACCAGATAAACAGAAAACATCCGGAAATGTTGAAAATGCAGTGTGCAAGTGCAGTTCGTTTTGCATCTTTGGTCTGTCCGATACTTGCAAGCAGAGCTGTAATCGTGGTTCCGATGTTATCACCAAGCAGAATCGGGATTGCTCCGACAAGACCCAGGATACTGCTGACGCCGTCCGGTCCAGGCTGTTCTGCAAAGTTCTGTAATACTGCGATCGTGGCACTGCTGCTCTGTACGACAAGTGTCATCAGGGTTCCTACGGCTACACCAAGAACCGGAATATGAGAAACCTGCTCGATCATGTCTGTAAATATCGGGCTGGATGCCAACGGTTTCATGACGCTTCCCATCGTCTCGATTCCAAGGAACAGAAGGCCAAATGCAAAAATGGTCTGTCCGATGTTTTTTGCACGTTCGGATTTTACTACAAAACTAATGATAAATCCGATAAAAATAATTGCATAAATATAATCACTTAACTTAAAGGCAATGATCTGTGCCGTCATCGTCGTTCCGATGTTGGCTCCGAGGATGATGGAGATTGCCTGCGGCAGATTCATCAGTCCTGCACTTACAAAACCGATCGCCATAACGGTTGTCGCACTGCTGCTCTGCAGAACGGCGGTTGTCAGTGCTCCTGCCAGAACGCCAAGGATTGGATTCTTGGTAAGCAATGCCAGAATCCGTTTCATTTTTTCGCCTGCTGCCTTCTGAAGGCAGTCGCTCATCATATTCATTCCGAAAATGAACACTGCCAGACCACCGAGCAATCCAAATATTACCTCTAATGTACTGTTCATGATTTCTCCTTCTTCGCTTTACATACGTTTTTCATTTCAGATTCGTTCTTTATTCGGGATGCAGCACATTTTTTCAGGGGCTTGGAACTTTCGCCCCGCACCCCCTGCATCACCAAAGCATCTACAGTATAACGATGCAATGTAAAGTCCACGACAGTGTAATGTAAAATCTGTGTAAAGTCTCGTAAGGACAAAGCCACTGTTCTTCAAAATTTTTCTTATCAAGTTTATGTAAAACAGGCAATGGTATGCTTCTGTATACATCAAAAAGATCACATACCAAAATGCTTTTATACATTTCAGTATGTGATCTTTAAGGTATGTATATCTTATTTCAAGTCGAACGTACGTGAGATTTGGCAGGCAATTCTGGTCAGCTTTGCTGACATTTATCTACTTTGCAGCAATATCTGTTTTTACATAATTTTGCGGAACAGATCTTTCAGATCTTCTACGCTTGCATCTTTGGGATTGCCCGGTGCACAGGCATCTGCATGAGCAGATTCTGCCAGGAAATCAAGGTCTTCTTCTTTGATTGCTTCCAGTTTTGTCGGGATTCCGACATCAACAGAAAGTTTTCTTACGGCATCGATTGCTGCTTTTCTGTATTCTTCTACGGACATATCATCAACACCTTTGACTCCCATCGCACGTGCGATCTCACGGTATTTCTCGCCTGTGCAGTCCTGATTGTATTCCATAACGATCGGCAGCATCATTGCACATGCAACACCGTGCGGTGTATCATAAACAGCACCTAAGGTATGTGCCATGGAGTGTGCGATTCCAAGTCCTACGTTTGAGAATCCCATGCCGGCGATGTACTGGCCAAGTGCCATGCCTTCGCGGCCTTCCTTTTTGTTTTCTACTGCATCTCTTAAAGAAGCGGAGATCAGTTTGATCGCTTCCAGATGGAACATATCGGTCATTTCCCATGCAGCTTTTGTAGTATATCCTTCGATTGCATGTGTCAGGGCATCCATACCAGTAGAAGCAGTCAGTCCTTTCGGCATGGAGGACATCATTTCCGGATCGATCACTGCGATGATCGGCATATCGTGCGGGTCTACGCAGACAAACTTACGTTTACGCTCTACATCGGTGATAACATAGTTGATCGTAACTTCTGCTGCTGTTCCGGCTGTGGTTGGTACCGCAATGATCGGTACACATGGATTTTTGGTCGGTGCAGTTCCCTCCAGACTTCTGACATCTTCAAATTCCGGATTGGCAATGATGATACCGATTGCTTTTGCAGTATCCATGGAAGAACCGCCGCCGATGGCGATGATATAATCTGCTTTGGAATCTTTAAATGCCTGAACACCATGTTTTACATTGTCGATGGTCGGGTTCGGCTTGATATCAGAATAGAGCTGGTATGCAAGTCCGGCTTTTTCCAGCCGATCTGTTACTTTTGAAGTAACGTTGAATTTAACCAGATCCGGATCAGAGCATACAAATGCTTTCTGAAAACCGTGTGCCTGTGCTTCGTTTACGATCTCTGCAATCGCACCTGCACCATGAAAAGAGGTTCCGTTTAAGTTGATTCTGTTTGCCATAGTTATTACATCCCTTCTGTAAAATTTTAACGTTTCCGGCAATGATTTTGCTGTATCTCTATGTAGCTGTGCATCATCATTCCGTTTCACTTTGTTATTATCTTAACACTTTTGCACAAAAAGAAAAGTAACAAAACAGACTAAATGTAACATTTATCAAAAATACTTTGCAGCGAAATCACAGGCAGATATCTGCCTGTCAGAATCCGGGACAATCTATTGTTTACCTGACCATATCCAGTTTCTCAAACAGTTCTTTTAGTTTTACCGGCATCGCTTCTACCATCAGTTCTGCCAGTCCTTCTGGTGCGGCCATCTTTTTCCCAAGCACCCATTTTACGGTCATATAGACAGAACTTCTGCAATACATTTCCAGCAGATCATGCATCTCTTCTTTCATTTTACATCCGGTTTTTTCCTGGATCAGATTTTCATAAAATGCCAGAATCAGGTGAACTACCCATTGTCTAAAGCCAATGGGCTTCCTGCTTCGCAGACCTCGTAA
>NZ_JBKVNQ010000030.1:0-32703 GCF_046967715.1 Hominisplanchenecus sp. | reverse complement strand
GGATAATTCCTTACTGGCTGTAAGGGATATTAACCATAAATATATTGTAGTAGATAGTATGAAAAGTTTAATACTCAACTTTTTATACCGGGAAGGAGTTAGACTATGAGTTCTCAAACAAGTTTAGTTGCCTGATCCGTATCTCAAGGGGAATAAGGTAGGCAATAGACCACATTATTATTGTTTTGAAGATAATGTTACGGGAATTTATTGGATGATACCGCTTTCTAGCAGAATAGATAAATTTCGGAAAATAATAGAGAAAAAGGAACAGGTGGGTGTTGGAAAACCTTGTGATATTCTGCATATTGTGAAATTGGACGATAGTCGAGAAAGTGTATTTTTAATACAAGATATGTTTCCGATTACAGAGGAATACATAGAACGTGAGTATACGATTGCCAGAAATCATTTGATGTTGACCAGTGAACATGCGGCAAAAGTAATTGAGCAGAAAGCAAGAAAAGTGTTGGGAATGTTAAAGCGTGGTGTGAAGTTTATGCCTACACAGCCGGATGTGCTATCAATATTAGAGAAATTAAAGCAGAAAGAGTAGTGTTTCATGGCTCTATTTTGGCTCTAATAATTTGGTATGAGAAAAATATCAGATAAAATACAGAGAATATGAATACAAAACAACACAAATGTGTACTGAAAAGTGCCTAGATTATTCCGCCCGCACCCGAGTTTGAATAGTAACAAAATGCCGAAGAGCCGCTTAGATAGCGGCTCTTTGTTTTCTTCGTCTATAAAATGTCTATATAAAATTAATAGTTCGCCTCAATCTCGTTTTTTATGTTGATATTAAAAGAAGCCAAATCTTTTTTATACTGAAGTTCAAACATTTCAGTATACTTGTCATTCAGAAGATGTTTTTTATGCTCAGAAATTTGGACAGATTCATAATTCTGTTGCCGGAGATGTACATGTCAGAGGGGATTATCCGGGCTTTACTGCAAGATTTTTCGAAGAAAATGAAATAAATCTGGAGACGATGCCGGAAGATGATGAAATTCTCAAGAATGGTACAGTAGATTTTTCCAGAATTCGAAAAGATTCTTTTTACTGATACAAAAAAGTCATTGAATCCTGCGGAGAAAAATTATAAAAAGATTCAGACAGAAAGCCCTTTTGGAGAATAATATTTCTTCAAAAGGATTTTTGATATATATGGATAATTCCTGATGAAAATCTATGTTAAACCATGTATAATAGGATTTGTGGATAATAAAAAATAAAAATGGATGAGGAATGAAAATGGAGGGAAATTTAACAAAAGATCCTATTCTAAAAACGCTGACGAAACTTGCGGTTCCGATCATGGCGTCATCGTTTCTGGGGACTTTGTACAACATCACGGACATGGCCTGGATTGGTCTGCTTGGTTCGAAGGCAGTTGCAGGTGTAGGTGTTGGAGGTATGTTTACCTGGCTTTCGCAGGGACTTGCAGCTATGGCTAGAATGGGTGGACAGGTGCATGTGGCACAGTGTATCGGACGTGGAGACAGAGAAAGGGCACACGGATTTGCACAGGCGGCAGTACAGCTTGCTGCATTTATGGGAATGGCATATGCAATTCTTTCGCTGCTTTTTACCAGACAGATGGTAGGATTTTTTCAGCTTGCAGATGCACAGGCTCATGCGGCGGCAATGTCATATACGAGGATTGCCTGTGGGCTGATCGTATTTTCTTTTATGACGCTGACACTGACTGGACTTTATACGGCACAGGGAGATTCAAAGACACCTTTTATAGCGAATCTTGTCGGCCTGGCCACAAATATGGTTCTGGATCCTGTGTTGATTCTTGGAGTGGGGATGTTTCCGAAGCTTGGTGTTGTCGGAGCTGCAATTGCGACAGTGACAGCACAGGCGATCGTTATGAGTATCATGATAGTCGGAATTGTCATACAAAAGAAAGAAAATGTACTAAAAGGAACCAGGCTTTTGGCAAAAATCCCGCGGGAATATCTGCAGGGAATCTGTAAGATCGGAATTCCGACAGCAATACAGGGAATGGCATATTGTGCAATCTCCATGGTGCTGACACGTATGATCTCCGGGTATGGTGCAGAAGCTGTTGCAACGCAGAGAGTCGGAGGTCAGATTGAATCGATATCATGGAATACTGCAGACGGTTTTGCAGCGGCATTAAATGCCTTTATCGCACAGAACTATGGTGCGGGCAAAAATGACCGTGTCAAAAAAGGATATAAGGCTTCTTTGTGGACGGTTGGTATCTGGGGACTGTTGATCTCAGCTGTATTTATATGTATTCCGGAACCGATTGCCAGAATCTTTTTTCATGAACCCAAAGCAATCGCAACATCAGTTGAATATCTGATCATCATAGGTTTCAGTGAAGCTTTTATGTGTGTGGAACTGACGACAGTCGGTGCATTATCAGGGCTCGGCAGAACCCGACTTTGCAGTATCATCAGTATAGCTTTTACCAGTGCAAGAATTCCGCTGTCGATCATTCTTGGAGGTATTATGGGTCTGGATGGAATATGGTGGGCTATTTCTTCAACCTCAATTGTAAAGGGAATTATTTTTACCTGTACATTTTTATGGATCACAAGAAAACGACGGTAAACTTTCAAAAACAATGTGTGTAATACAGAACAGCAGAAGGAAAAGATTGCGGAATGGATGTTTCAGGCAATCAGAGAGTATTATATGAAAAAATGCACTTTTCCGAATGACAAACATCTGGAAGAAGTAGTGGAGAGCAGGTGTTTTGTAATGACAGCTAAAGTGTATGTAGATGTCCTGGCGGTATTCAGCCGGGAAGGAGAATTGATCCCTACAGCGTTTGTCTGGGAAGATGGACGTAAGTATAGTTCCGCTTAAGAGACGACGGTCAAACCAGGAGCTTTTGGCAATGTGCAAACGAACGGTATCTTAAAAAATAGTGCGTAAAATAATACAGCCATGATGAATCCGAAAACAAATCGCTCTGACGGTAGCAAGGCTTCCGTCGTGAGGTTTGCGATGTTGCCGCCCCAAGGAGCCGCTGTCTGAGCCTCGAAGAGGCGAGTTTAGGCGAAGGGCGGCTAACCGGCGAGCGAACCGAACAGGAAACGCAGCGTGTCAGGAGATTGTTTTCGAATCATCATGGCGTACTATTTACATATAAGTTTTCTTAATGCCCATCTTCTTGCCCTTCGGACAAGAAGCATCCCTCGCTCTAAAGAGCTCGGTCAATTTTTATTTACCTGTCGAACGAAGCCGTTCTTTTACTGTTTCCACATCTACTTTCAATGCAAGGGCAATTTGTTCAATCGGCATATGAAGTTCTGTAAGAGTAATAGCGGTATCTTTTTTTGCAGTATTGATGCCGTCGTTAAATCCATCGGCAACACCAGCCTCATATTCTGCTTTTCTGAGTTTTCGTTCTTCCTCTTCTTTGTCGTATTCGAATATACTCATCGAGATCACCTCCGATTTATTTGCACGAAGAAATTCAGAAAGATATGCTTGAAAATAATATTAACGCATAACTCTCATTATTTTAAAATATTTTTAAAATACAATTAAAGTCAACATAAACAATAAGAACCTGGACAAATCTTCCAAATGGTACATTGTATCCGGCTCCGCTTCGTGGTAGACTGTTTTCATAGTGATTTTTATGAAAAAAGGGAAGGAGTGTTTTTATGGGAAGTAAGATAAAAGCAATACAGATTCTTCAGGCAGCAGGCTATATCCTTCTGGGACTGTTTCTGGTGCTGAAGCCTGATACCAGTGTGCGGGCGATCTGTTATGGCTGCGGCGTGATTGCGGCGGCATACGGACTTCTGCATGTGCTCCAGTGCCGGAAAGGTAAGGCAAAGGGCGAACTGATCCTCGGTGTGATCTTTATTGCACTTGGCGTGTTCTGTCTGATCACGCCGCAGACGGTGGTATCGTTTTTGCCGTTTCTGCTTGGCGTGGTACTGATGCTGGATGGTATCAGCAAAATCCAGAGAGCACTGGATCTGCGTGTGTTGGATGCAATCGGCTGGGGCAAGCTTCTGACGATCGGGATTCTTTTGATGATCGTTGGTGTAGCTTTGCTTTTCAACCCATTCGGGGCTGTGAAGATGACGATGGTATTCTTCGGAGCCTGCCTGCTGATCGACGGGGCACTGGATTTGTTATTTTTGCTTATCGTTTTGTAAGATGTCAGGGTAAAAAGGTTCAAAAGTCGGTTTTTTCTTGTAAGAAAAGACATTTAACTTTGACATTTTTGAAATTCCAGGAGTGTGATCTATGAAACCGGAACTTGACAATCAGTCTGTTCACCGCTATATGCGGGTATATAATTATTACAAACAACTTATTCTGTCGCAACAGCTTGCACCTGGAAGCAGGCTGCCGTCGATCCGGCGGTGTGCGGCAGAATTGCAGATGAGCCGGACAACGGTGGAGACGGCATACATGGTGCTTGCGGCAGAGGGCTATATTATTTCCAGGCCGCAGAGCGGATTTTATGTGACGGACATCGGCAGGACGCGAAAAACGGCAGAATTTCAGAAAAGTGCCGATCAAAAAGAAAAGAAGCCGGTGCTTTACAATTTTGCGTCTGCAAGTGTTGACAGAGAAACCTTCCGGTTTGAACTGTGGAGGCGGTATATCAAAAGTGCACTGCGGCAGGATGAGCGTCTGCTCTCTTATGGAGAACCGCAGGGAGAATACGATCTGCGGGAGGTTCTGTGCAGATATTTGCAAAACAACCGAAATGTGGTTTGTACGCCGGAACATATTGTGATCGGAGCGGGTGTTCAGAGCCTGCTTCACATTCTGTGTCCGTTGATTGAGGGACGCAAAAAAATTGCGTTTTATAATCCGGGATTTCGGCAGGGGCGTGCCGTTTTTGAGGATCATGGTTTTGAACTGTGCGATCGAAAACAGGAGCAGCCGGATGTCTGCTATGTGTCACCTTCGCAGGCGACTGCCTGGGGCGATGTTCTTTCGGTCGGAGAGCGGATGAAGATACTGCGTGAAGCATCTGAAAAAAATATTTTGCTGATCGAGGATGACTACAACAGTGAATTCTGTTATTATCATCATCCATCGCCGTCCATTCAGGGTCTGGCGGGCGGAAACGGAGTCATTTATCTCGGAACATTTTCCAGGCTTTTGCTGCCGTCGATCCGCTTAAGTTTTATGGTGCTTCCGCCGGATCTTCTGGAAAAATATCAGAGACGCAGAGATTTTTATAATCAGACGGCATCCAAAACGGAACAGATCGCATTGTGTCAGTTTATCCGGGATGGTCATCTGGAAAGTCAGATTCGCAAATCCAGGAAACACTATTTGGCGAAAACAAAAATTTTGTGCAGTGAAGCGAAAAGGATTTTTGTAGAAGAGGCAAAAGTTACGGCCGGGGAGACCGGATTTGTAAGCCTTCTGGAAATTTTCGGAGCAGGAAATCTGCGGGAAGTTCTGTACAGAGCAGAAGAAAAAGGTTTTTCTTTTTTATCTGCGGATGAAAGTGAGCAAGGGATCCGTCTTGCTCTTTCCTGTGCAGCAGTTCCGGTGGAGAAGTTTTCAGAGGCGTTACAACTGCTGAAGCAGTGTTTCTGAATTTTGCAATGAGATTTAAAAATGCTTTCGATGGAAATACCGTTTCGCATGCAGATGTGGTGATGCGAAAACATTATGAAAGGAAAAGAAAATGGCGAGACAAAAGAATAAAATATTGATGTTTTTGTTTTCTCTGATCCCGGGAGCAGGACAGATGTATATGGGATTTATGAAGCAGGGATTGTCTTTAATGACAATCTTTGCAACGTTATGTGCAGTGGGTATCTGGCTGGATATCAAGCCGCTGCTTTTCTTTGCACCGATCATTCTGCTGTACAGCTTTTTCGATGCAACCAACAAGAATTCGATGGACGCAGAAGCGTTTAAAAAATTGGAGGATCATTATCTCTGGGGCGATGACTGGATGGACTGGAGCGAAGGCTTAAAGGACAGCATCAGCAGACGGGATGGTAAAAAGGCCATGGGAACGGTTCTGTATATCGTGGCGGCGTGCATGATCTGGAGTGTTGTCAAATATTTTGCGGACATCATCTACGGGCCGACCAGTCTGCCGGGTGCTGTGATCGCAAAGATTCCGGTTGCTGTTGTTGCTGTATTTGTTTTATGGGCAGGCCGCAAACTGATGAAGAGTGCTTCTGATGAAGAAAAAAGATTCTATCGTGGAATGCCGTATCCGTATGCACAGAGCATGGGGATCCATATGAACGGTGAGCGTATGCCAAATCCATGGGAGCGTGTGTGGAGTGATCCGCAGAGAATGCAGCATCCGGAGCAGGAGCCGGTCAGAGAAACGGTTGTGGAAGAAGCTGCAGCTGCACAGGAAACCGCAGAAAAAGCAAAAGTAGAACTTCGCAAAGAAAACGAAACAAAAGAGGTTGTGAAACCACAGGAAGAAAAAGCGGAGACTGCACAGGAAAATGAGACACAGACAGGCACAGAGGAAACCGATGTGGTCGAAGAAGTGACAGAAGCTGAAAAAGAAAGAGAAATCAAAGAAACGCTTGAAACCATGGAAGCGGAAGCAGCTGTGGAAAAATCCTGAAGCATGTTTTTGTGTTTCTGGCAGCAGAGCTGAGCAAGTAGCGAAGCGGATTGTGAATGTCCGCTTTACCTGAATAGTTACAAAAATCCCTTCATAAGATACAGTAAACGGACGGACTTATGGAGGGATTTTTCTGTCATTTCTGCTCTTTTTGTCGATGTATATGATACCGTTTGTTCTGCTTTACGTTGTCGGTTATGCCTTTCTGAAAAAGAGAGATGCATACGGTGATTTTGTGCGTGGTGCCGGGGAAGGAATCCACACGGCATTTGCGATCCTGCCGACACTTGTCGGGCTGATGACAGCCGTAGGGATCCTGCGGGCATCGGGTTTCCTTAAATGGCTCTCGGATATCCTTGGCAGGCTTTTTGCCGGAATCGGATTTCCGGTGCAGCTTGTGCCGCTTGCAGTGGTGCGTCTGTTTTCCGCCAGTGCGGCGACCGGATTTCTTCTGGATATTTTTAAAGAATTCGGGCCGGATTCCAAGATCGGAATCATAGCATCACTGATGCTCAGCTGCACGGAAACGGTATTTTATACGATGAGCGTTTATTTTATGGCAGCAAAAGTGACAAAAACACGGTATACGCTGGCAGGTGCACTGCTTTCTGTTTTTGCCGGGATTGCCGCCAGCTTTTTCCTTGGAAATTTTCTACAGCTTTAAGGACCATTCCTGGCAGTTCCAGACGGTTGTCACGATATCATGATAGAATTCCGGCTCATGGCAGATCAGCAGAATACTTCCCTTATATTCCTGAAGAGCTTTTTTCAGTTCTGCTTTTGCGTCAACATCGAGGTGGTTGGTCGGCTCGTCCAGCAGCAGAATATTGCTCTCACGGTTCAAAATCTTGCAGAGACGTACTTTTGCCTGCTCGCCGCCGCTCAGTACACGCACCTGACTCTCGATGTGTTTGGTGGTCAGACCGCATTTTGCCAGCATGGAACGGATCTCGTACTGTGTCATTGCCGGAAATTCGCTCCAGATCTCTTCGATACAGGTCGAAGTGTTCTGCGTATCGGACTCCTGCTCAAAATAACCGATATGCTGATAATCGCCAAGATGCACTTCGCCGGAATACGGTTTGATCAGCTGCAGAATGCTTTTCAGAAGCGTGGTCTTACCGATACCGTTTGCACCGGTCAGGGCAATGCGTTCGCCGCGTTCCATGCGGATATTTAACGGTTTTGTCAGCGGTTCGTCGTAACCGATCACCAGATCGTTTGTCTCGAAGATCATCTTTCCGGAAGTACGGGCCGTTTTAAAGTGAAACTCCGGCTTTGGCTTTTCACGATCCAGTTCGATGATGTCCATTTTGTCCAGTTTTTTCTGGCGTGCCATCGCCATATTCCTTGTAGCGACGCGGGCTTTGTTGCGGGCAACGAAATCCTTGAGGTCGCTGATCTCCTGCTGCTGGCGGTTGTAGGCAGCCTCAAGCTGGGCTTTCTTCATGGCGTAGACTTCCTGGAATTTATCGTAATCGCCCGGATAGCGGTCAAGTCTGCAGTTTTCCATATGATAGATCAGGTTGATGACGCTGTTCAGGAACGGAATATCATGGGAGATCAGAATAAAGGCATTTTCATAATCCTGGAGATAGCGTTTCAGCCATTCAATGTGCTGCTCATCCAGATAGTTGGTCGGCTCGTCCAGAAGCAGGATGTCTGGTTTTTCCAGCAGAAGCTTTGCCATCAGTACACGGGTACGCTGTCCGCCGGAGAGGTCGGTTACATCACGGTCAAGCCCAAGCTCTTCCAGACCGAGTGCACGGGCAATCTCGTCTACTTTTGTGTCGATCATATAGAAATCGTGCTGCTCTAAAAGCTCCTGATATGTGCCGGTCTCGGCGAGCAGACGTTCCATTTCTTCCGGTGTGGCATCGCCCATCTGTTCATACATACGGTTCATTTCCGCTTCCATTGCAAATAAAAACTGAAAAGCAGAACGCAGGACATCACCGATCGTCATGCCCTTTTCCAGGACAGAATGCTGATCCAGATAGCCGACACGGACATTTTTTGCCCATTCGACCGTTCCCTCATCCGGTGTCAGTTTTCCGGTGATGATATTCATAAACGTGGACTTGCCTTCTCCGTTTGCACCGATCAGGCCGATATGTTCGCCTTTGAGGAGACGAAAAGAAACATTGTCGAAAATCGCACGGTCACCAAAACCATGCGTCAGATTTTTTACATTTAAGATCATAATTACTCCTGTCAAATTTTGTGAAGTTATGAAAGTTATGAGATGCCATATGAATTGTTTCGTACTTCGTACTTTCACAATTCTTTCTACGCTCTGCTTCGGTCGGGGCGGGTTCCAAGGTCTTTCATCCACTTATGAGCAAGCTCATGTGGATTTAGATCTTTTGATTCTGGCATCTTATTATCTTACCATAAAAGAAAGGGGTTGCACAATCGAAAAAAAAGGAATATCCTTACTGCGATTCTTGTGATAAAATAACGGGTACAAAAAGATTTTTGGAAATATATAAGGAGGATCATATGACAAAAAAACAGCTTGCACTGGAAGTGATCGAGCGTTTAAAGAAGGAATATCCTCTGGCAGACTGTACGCTTGATTATGATGCGGCATGGAAACTGCTGGTCAGTGTCCGGCTTGCGGCACAGTGTACGGATGCCAGGGTAAATGTTGTGGTTCAGGATCTCTATGCGAAATATCCGGATGTAGATGCTCTTGCGGAAGCGACACCGGAAGAGATCGAGGCGATCGTAAGGCCATGCGGTCTTGGAAAAAGCAAGGCACGTGATATCAGTGCATGCATGAAAATGCTGCGTGATGAGTACGACGGCAAAGTGCCGTGTGATTTTGATGCGATTTTAAAGCTTCCGGGCGTGGGAAGAAAGAGTGCAAACCTGATCATGGGCGATGTTTTCAAAAAGCCTGCGATCGTCACGGATACGCACTGCATTCGTCTGACAAACCGTATCGGTCTGGTAGATGGGATCAAAGATCCGAAAAAAGTCGAAATGGCACTTTGGAAGATCATTCCACCGGAAGAAGGTAGTGATTTCTGCCACAGACTCGTTTATCATGGCAGAGAGGTCTGTACAGCGAGAACAAAGCCTTACTGTGACAGATGCTGCCTGGCGGATATCTGTGCAAAAAATGGAATTTAAAATATGGAGGTAATTAAGGAAATGAGAAACGCGGAAACAGATCTGACAGAAGGTACACCTTGGAAGATTATCATGCGATTTTCGATTCCATTGTTTTTTACGTTTTTACTGCAGCAGTTTTATAACATGGTAGATACGATCGTTGTAGGTCAGTTCCTTGGAAAAGATGCACTGGCGGGCGTTGGTTCTACCGGGGCGATCAATTTTATGATCATCGGATTCTGTATGGGACTTGCAAATGGTTTTGTCATTCCGGTCGCACAGCGTTACGGGGCAAAAGATTATAAAGATATGAGAAGGTTTGTGGCAAACAGCATCTGGCTGACTGTTTTTTTTGCGGCGATCATGAGCATCACAGTCTGTATTTTATGCCGCAGCGTGCTGATCGCCATGAAGACACCGGCAGATATCCTGGATCTTGCATATGATTATATTTTTATCATTTTTGCAGGGATACCGATCACACTTGCCTACAATCTCCTGACCGGGATCATCCGTTCTCTTGGGGATTCCAAATCGCCGCTGATCTTTCTGCTGATGGCAGCAGTGGCAAATATCGGATTTGATATCCTGTCAGTAACGGTTTTGAAACTCGGCGTTCGTGGACCGGCTTTTGCGACACTGCTTGCACAGGCATTTTCCGTGGTACTGTCTCTGTGGTGTATAAAGACAAAGTTCCCGATCCTGAAAATGGAGCCGGGAGAATGGAAATTGCATGGCAAACACATCGGTATCCTCTGTAAAATGGGTATTCCGATGGGACTTCAGTATTCGATCACAGCGATCGGCAGTGTCGTGCTTCAGACCGGTATCAATACACTTGGTTCGGCAGCCGTTGCCTCGGTTTCGGCGGCATCGAAGCTTTCGATGTTCCTGGCGTGTCCGTTTGATGCGATTGGTTCGGCCATGGCAACTTACACCGGACAGAATGTCGGGGCAGGCAAGATCGAGCGTATCGGTCAGGGATTAAAGGCATCCGTTCTGATCGGTATCACATACTCGATCCTGATTTTCCTGGTCATGCTTTTTTCTGCAAAATACTGGATGCTTCTGTTCATAAATGCATCCGAAACGGAGATCATACATAATGCAGTGCTGTTTATTCTTGCAAACAGCGGATTTTACATTGCACTTGTTTTTGTCAATGCGGTTCGCTTTACCATTCAGGGAGCAGGATTCAGCGGTTTGGCAATCCTTGCAGGTGTTATGGAAATGATCGCAAGAGCCATTATCGGCGTGATCATGGTTCCGTATCTGGGATTCGCAAGCGTATGTTTTGCCAGTCCTCTGGCATGGATCATGGCAGACTGTTTCCTGATTCCGGCGTACTGTCATGTGATCCGAAAGTTGAAACAGAGAAGGGCACAGGGTGTGCCAAATATGTAGATTTTGTTAAGAAGTGTTAAGAAAAGTTGACATTAACCGCATCTTCATTGTACAATGAAAAAGGGAGTGGACTTGAAACACACTGAAAATCAGAGAGAAAAGGGGGATTTTTCATGTATAATAAAAAGAAAATTGCGACATTATTGGTAATCGGAATGGCCGCAATGTTTATGATGAACGGCTGCCAGAAAAAGGCATCTGAGACGGAGACGACGAAACAGACGACAGCTCAGAGCGAAAGTACTGCACAGACCGAAGCAGCCACAACATATACCTCAGAGAGCAATTCATTTTCTTTTGATCTTCCGGATTCTGCATGGGTGGCGACAAAGGAAGGCATTGAGAATAAATGGGCATTTATGAAAGAAGGCGTCGGCACGATCCGGATCACGCACAAAAAGTCAAAGATCAAGGAGAAGAATCTGCCGCAGTCTCAGGAAGATGCGATTGCTCTTTTAAACGATATCCAGGAGAATGCATTTTCTCAGGTAGAATATAAAAAAGACAGCACCAATGGTACAGAGCTTTATTATTATGCTGCATCCACGCAGGACGCAGATCTTGGTTACGTTTATCTGATCAAGTATCTGATCAATACGGACACCGAGAGTTATACGATCACGGCAAAACTGACATCCAGTGACAGTACGGTGCAGCAGGCAGTGAAAAGTGCCGTTACCAGCTTCAAAGTTTTAAATGATGACAGTAAAAAGACAGATTCTGGTGCAAACTCCGGATCTTCGGCAGACGGCAGTACATCTTCGGATAATGCCGGTAACAGTTCTGATCCGGAAAATACAGGTGATACTGCTTCAGACAATACTTCCGGTGAAAGTACAGGCGATTCTTCCGGTGCATCGACCGATGAGGAATACCGCTATTTCTTTGATGCAAACGGAAATACGATCTACGCTTATCCGTCTGAGGACGGCAGCTGGCGTGATGATAACGGAACTTCTTATATTTTCCTGGAAAACGGCGTAGAAGATTCCAACGGCACACAGTATTATTATGATCCGCCTCAGGGAAGAACAGGTTCCGGATCAGAGTCGGATTCTTTGACAGGTTCCGGCAATTCTTCAGATAATGGCATGGTCATTGGTTTCTATGATATCAATGGAAACTATCAGACAGCGACACAGGATGCAAACGGAAACTGGATCGGCAGTGATGGAAAAACCTACACTTTCGATGAAAAAGGGGCAACAGACAGCGACGGCAATTTCAGCAAATGGTAAAACAGGATAAAAATGGGATATAAAGGAGTGTAAATATTATTATGAAAAATAAGGCATTACATTTTATGGCAGCAGCAGTCCTGTCATCGGCTCTTCTGATGACAGGATGCGGCAGCCACAGTGGGGATACGAACAGCAGCACAAAACAGACCCAGGATCAGACACAGCGGGGAGCAGGTCAGGATTCTGCCCAGACTTCAGCCGCAGAGGATCAGAATCAGGCATTGGATGACCAGAATCAGAGCCAGGATACGCAGACACCGGAAACACATCCGGATCTGGAGACAAGAGTGGAAACAGAGGTAGTGCAGCAGCCGGAAACACAGGCACCGGATACCGAGAATAATATCGATAATCCGGCAGCCGATAATGGTAAAGGCGATACCAATGGCTTCTATGATGATGGCGGAACCTGGATCACCGTTCACAAAAACAGCCAGGGACAGTGGGTTGATGAAAGCGGTATGACCTACCAGTTTGGCGATGATGGCGTAACCGATCAGAATGGCGTTTTCTATCCATATTAAACCGGTTTTTGATTGACATTATATCTGCGAAAGCGTAGAATATGGAAGTCAAAGAAGGTAACAACCAGAATGGAGGAGTATAGATGAAAATGAGATCAAAAATCGTAACTTGTCTGCTACTCGCTCTGTCCATTTCCTGTCTGGCTACCGGCTGTAAAAAGAAAGCACAGGAAACTGAGACGAGCAGCGAAACGATTCGTGTTACAGAGAAACAGACAGAGAGCGAAACAGCAAAGAAAGCTACAAATACATCCACAACATTTAAATCAAAAGATGGCAGTATTTCTATCAAACTTCCGGATGACACCTGGACAATGAAAAAAGAAGGCACAAAAGAATGGACCTTTGAGTCACCGAACCAGGGAACGATCACGATCGTACATTATTCCGGAGATGAGACGAACGGACTTGTTTTCCCGTCCTCTGAAGAAGAAGTACTGAATAATCTGGAGAAAGCCGGAAAATCCAAAACCGATTATGCAGTTGTAGAATACAAGAAAAATACCATGGGTTCTTACGAGGCATATCACACAACCATCAAATGTAAGAGTACAAATAGTAAGTATGCGTACTCGGTAGCATATAACCTGGTAGGAGATGAGGATATTTATTCGGTCAATGGTCAGGTTATGCAGGATGATGCAACGGCAATGGAAGCGATCCGTACTTCTGTGGAGAGTCTGAAACTGCTGAAAACATCGAGCA
Source organism: Hominisplanchenecus sp. (assembly GCF_046967715.1). NCBI lineage: Bacteria > Bacillati > Bacillota > Clostridia > Lachnospirales > Lachnospiraceae > Hominisplanchenecus > Hominisplanchenecus sp. The sequence continues at coordinate 19,135 of NZ_JBKVNQ010000030.1, read as the reverse complement.
CAACAACATCTGAGACTAAAAAGAATAATACAACATCTTCCGAGTCGAACAGTACAACACAGTCCGAGTCCGGAAGCACAGCTTCTACCGATGGCAATTCTGATTCCAACCAGAACGGTCAGTATGTTTATGACAGCAACGGCAACGCAGTTTATATCTATCAGGACAGCGACGGAAACTGGGTAGACAGCAGCGGAGCGATTTATTATTTTAATGCAAACGGTATCACAAACAGCAACGGTGCAAGCTTTACCTACAATCCGCAGGGTGGAAACAGCGACAATAACAACAACGGCGGAAATGGCAATAACGGCGGTGATAACAACAATAACAACGGCGGAGCTACTCAGACCAGCAGTTTCTATGACAATCAGGGAAATCTGATCACAGTTTATAAAAACAGCAACGGAAACTGGGTAGATGGAAACGGCATTGTTTACACCTTTGGTCAGTATGGTGTAACCGATAATTACGGCAATTATTATCCATATGACAACAGCGGAAATAATAACGGCAACAACGGAAATAATAACGGCAACAACGGAAATAATGGCAACAATGGAAACAATGGCAATACCGGTGGAAACACAGGTGGAAACACAGGAGGTAATACCGGCGGCAGCACCAACGGTTTTTATGATGACCAGGGCAATTATATTTCCGTGACACAGGATGCAAACGGAAACTGGGTAGACAGCGGCGGAATGCAGTATACATTCGGTAACGATGGCGTAACCGATGCAAACGGAAACTTCTATCCATACTAAAAACAGAAAAGTGCAGAGACGCACATCATGTAATCATGCAGAATATACAAAGGACAGCAGAGAAAATCTGTTGTCCTTTTTACGTTAATTGGAAAAGATTCAAACTTTTATAAGTGGTGGGCAACAGATTTGTCTGAGTGGGGTTTCATTTTCGAATAGTAAGATTCTTTACATGGATTTTACATGGCATTGCAGAGGATTTGATCTTGTGGCAGTAAAATAAATTTATGGTTAAAGGTAGAATGCCATTTTTATGGGATTTAGCCCAGGTCTCACGTGTGTCTGGCTTAAATGCACGCAACGAAAAAGCTGTTAAGGGCATCACATTTTATTGAGGAGGACAGAATAATAAATGAGAAAAGTATATATGAACCGGGAACTGTCGTGGCTGAAATTTAATGAACGTGTTTTGGAAGAGGCGGAAAATAAAAAAGTGCCGCTCTGTGAAAGACTGAATTTTGCAGCAATCTATCAGAGCAATCTTGATGAATTTTTTATGGTGCGTGTGGGATCGCTCGTAGATCAGATGCTTTTGAAAAAAGATATCCGTGATAATAAAACAAATCTTACACCGGAGGAGCAGATCAAAAAGATCCTTGCGGAAGTCGGAAAACTGAACCGTCGCAGAAATGTCGTTTACGATGAAATCATGGAAGAACTGGAAGAATATGATATCTGCATCACGGATTTCAAGAAGATGAATGAAAAAGAAAGCGAATACGTTAAACGCTATTTTCAGGGTGAAATCGCACCGATCATTTTCCCGACGATCGTGGCAAAAAGACAGCCATTTCCATTTCTGCGAAATAAAGAAATCTATGCAGTCGTAGTGCTGGAGACAAAGAGCGGAAAAGAGAAGCTGGGTATCATTCCATGCAGCAGTGGTATGTTCAAACGTCTGATAGAACTTCCCGGCAAACGCGGCACTTATATTCTGGCAGAAGAAGTGATTCTCCATTATATGCCGGAAATTTTTAAAGGTTATCGTGTAAAAGCAAAATCACTGATCCGCATCACCAGAAATGCAGATATTGACGCAGATGCACTGTATGACGAAGATCTGGATTATCGTGATTTTATGGTGGAAGTGATCAAACAGAGGAAAAAACTGGCTCCGATCCGTCTGGAATTGTCACGGGAAATGGATGGTGAAGTGATCAGTACTCTGTGTCATTATTTGGATCTTGACCGTGACTATGTTTTCTATAATGAGGGACCGCTGGATCTGTCATTTGTCTATGAAATCCAGGATAAACTGCGTTACGTGCCGGAACTGTTCTATCAAAAACGGATTCCGCAGAAATCTGTGCAGTTTGAAGAAGGCAGACCGATTCTGGATCAGATTCTGGAGGGGGACAAATTTTTATCTTATCCGTATGACAGCATGAAACCGTTTCTTACGATGCTGCATGAAGCTGCAAACGACAAAGATGTCCTTTCCGTAAAAATGACGCTCTACCGTGTGGCAAAACAGAGTAAAGTGGTGGAAGCTCTGATCGAGGCAGCGGAAAATGGCAAGGAAGTGCTGGCACTTGTAGAATTAAAGGCAAGATTTGACGAGGAAAATAACATCGAGTGGTCAAGAAGGCTGGAGCGTGCCGGATGTCATGTGATCTATGGGCTGGATGGATTTAAAGTACATTCCAAACTGTGCCAGATCACCAGAAAAGCCGGCGATGAAGTGCAGTATATCACGCAGATCGGAACAGGAAATTATAACGAAAAAACAGCGTGCCTTTACACAGACCTTTCCCTGATGACAGCCGATACAGAGATCGCAAAAGAGGCGAGAAGAGTTTTCCAGGCACTGGCGATGGGAGAAATCGTAGAACACACAGACAAATTGCTGGTAGCACCGCTCTGTCTGCAAAATAAAGTGCTGGCGATGATCGATGATGAGATTGCAGCTGCACTTGCCGGAAAAGATGCTTATATCGGGCTGAAAATGAACGCACTTACTGACAAAAAGATCATAGACAGGCTGATCGAAGCTTCCTGTGCCGGAGTAAAGATTGATCTGATCATCCGCGGTATCTGCTGTCTGATCCCGGGCGTAAAAGATGCAACGGAAAATATTCGTGTGATCAGCATTGTAGGAAGATTTCTGGAACATTCGAGAATTTATATTTTCGGAAGTAAGGGAAGAGAGAAAGTTTATATTGCGTCAGCCGATTATATGACGCGAAATACCTTAAGACGTGTGGAAGTCGCAGCTCCTGTCTGCAATCCGGCAATCAAGGAACGTCTGCTTGAGATGTTCCGGATCATGTTAAATGATAATCAGAAGGCCCGCCATGAGGATTCAGAAGGAAATTACAGAATCCCGATGACGATCGAGCGTCCGGTGGATGCTCAGGAAATCTTCTATCAGCAGGCGTATGAAGCAGCAGCGTCAAAAAACGTGTGACGGCGACTGTTTTGCGTTTATAATAGTCTTATTTTCAGGTATGATAAATGTAAAATGTATCTGCTCACGACAAATTCCCCGCCGCAGGGCAATGGACGCAATGTGCTCCATCTGGACTGCCATGCGGAGGCATTTCGGCATAAAAAAAAGACACCGCAATTTTGCGGTGTCCTTTTGTATAAGCTTTTGAAAAGTTTGATTTCGGCAGTCTTATTCTTATTTCTGAGGACCAGCGGAAACCAGAGCTTTACCGGCAGCATTTCCTTCGTATTTAGCAAAGTTCTTGATGAATCTGTCAGCCAGATCTTTTGCTTTTGTTTCCCATTCGGAAGCATCAGCGTATGTGTCACGTGGGTCCAGGATAGCTGGATCAACGCCTGGCAGTTCTGTAGGAACTTCGAAGTTGAAGTATGGAATTGTCTTTGTTGGAGCATTCTTGATATCTCCGTTCAGGATAGCATCGATGATACCACGAGTATCTTTGATGGAGATACGTTTGCCTGTTCCGTTCCATCCTGTATTTACCAGGTATGCTTTTGCACCGCTCTTTTCCATTTTCTTAACCAGTTCTTCTGCATATTTTGTAGGATGCAGTTCCAGGAATGCCTGGCCGAAGCAAGCTGAGAATGTCGGAGTCGGTTCTGTGATACCACGTTCTGTACCAGCCAGTTTAGCTGTGAAACCAGACAGGAAGTAGTACTGTGTCTGAGCTTCTGTCAGGATAGATACTGGAGGCAGTACGCCGAATGCATCTGCGGACAGGAAGATTACGTTCTTCGCAGCCGGTGCAGAAGAGATCGGGCGAACGATGTTCTGGATATGGTCGATCGGGTAAGATACACGAGTATTTTCTGTTACGCTCTTGTCAGCGAAGTCGATCTTGCCGTTTTCGTCCAGAGTAACGTTCTCAAGCAGAGCGTTACGTTTGATTGCATTGTAGATATCCGGTTCGGATTCTTTGTCCAGGTTGATAACTTTTGCATAGCATCCACCTTCGAAGTTGAATACGCCGTTGTCATCCCAGCCGTGCTCGTCATCACCGATCAGCAGACGTTTCGGGTCTGTAGAAAGAGTTGTTTTACCTGTTCCGGACAGACCGAAGAAGATTGCTGTGTTTTCACCGTTCATGTCAGTGTTTGCGGAGCAGTGCATGGAAGCCATGCCTTTCAGCGGCAGGAAGTAGTTCATCATAGAGAACATACCTTTTTTCATTTCTCCGCCGTACCATGTATTTACGATAACCTGTTCTTTGCTTGTGATGTTGAACATAACAGCTGTTTCAGAGTTCAGACCCAGCTCTTTGTAGTTCTCAACTTTTGCTTTGGAAGCGTTGTATACAACGAAATCCGGCTCGAAGTTTTCCAGTTCTTCAGCAGTCGGTTTGATGAACATGTTTGTTACAAAGTGAGCCTGCCAAGCAACCTCAACGATGAAACGGATTGCCATACGGGTGTCTTTGTTGGCACCGCAGAAAGCATCTACTACGAACAGTCTCTTGTTAGACAGTTCTTTGATAGCCAGTGCTTTTACAGCATCCCATGCTTCCTGAGTAGCCGGATGGTTGTCGTTTTTATATTCATCTGTTGTCCACCATACAGTGTCTTTGGAATTCTCATCTTTTACGATAAATTTGTCTTTCGGAGAACGACCTGTGTAGATACCAGTCATAACGTTGACAGCACCCAGTTCACTTTCCTGGCCTTTTTCAAAGCCTTCCAGAGTAGGTTTTGTCTCTTCTTCGAACAACATCTCATAAGATGGATTGTACACGATCTCAGTAGTTCCAGTGATGCCATACTTGCTTAAATCAATTTTTGCCATCTGATTAACCTCTTTTCTTTTATACTTAAAGTTAAAGAAATGATGCCCACTTCTCTATCATCATTATACATATTTACCCGGCAAAATCAATAAAAACTTTCTGAACTTTTTGCTGAAAATGTATGAAATCTGCTGTTTATGAATGAGTTTGAACGAATAACAGCAAAAAAAGCGGGGAAAAAACGCCAGATCATGCACGAGAGTTGCTCAGTTTTGAACGTTTAGTCAGGCGAACATATAAATAGAATATTTTTTTCATGTGAAAATTATATAATGATGCCAGGGTCAAAAGGTCTAAATGTCATTCCTGCCTGTACGGGAGTGATTATGTGGCTCAATTTGTGGTAATTGTGTCTTGCACAGTTTGAGAAAGTACTTTAAACTTAGCAGATGTAAAAATGAATATTAGGAGGTAAAACAAATGGCACTGAATAATATAGGAAATATGATGAAGATTATGAATGCATGGAATATATTTAAAAGAAACCACCCGAAGTTCCCGGCATTCTGCAATGCAGTTTCCAAACGGGCTTTAAAGGAGGGCAGCATCATGGCGATCACGGTTACCACACCGGATGGCGAAAAGATTGAGACGAATCTGAGAATAAAGGCAGAGGATCTGGAGCTTTTGAAGGAACTGACCAACTGACAGAGTGCGAAAGAGGATTGTGAATGTCCGCTTTGCATCAAAGACTGAGATTGCTCAGGGTTTCTGAAAAAGGAGTGAAAATAAAATATGAATGATATAAAGCGGCTGGCAGGATATATCGGGTCATATAAAAAAGATATGATGCTTGGTGCTTTGATGGTAATGATCGAGACAGCGTTTGAGCTTGTCATTCCGATCATGATTGCGGATCTGATCGATGTCGGGGTGGCAAACCACGATCTTGCCTATATTTATTCCAAGGGCTTTCAAATGGGGATCTGTGCACTTCTGGCTCTGGTGACGGGGCTTCTGTATGCACGGTTTGCAGCGAGGGCTTCTTATGGATGGGGAGCGAAGATCAGGGAGGCAGAATATGCAAAAGTGATGCAGTATTCTTTCTCAAATCTGGATCATTTTGATACCTCGTCTCTGATCACGCGAATGACCACGGATGTCACGGTTCTGCAGAATCTGATCAATTCCGGCTTCCGTCCGGTGACGAGAGGGCCGTCGCTTCTGATCCTCGGCATCGGTCTTTCTTTCTGGATGAATCCGAAACTTGCCATTGTTTTTCTGGTGTGTACGCCGGTTCTTGGCATTGTTTTATTTCTGATCGTCCGGAAAGTGGCTCCTATGTATACAAAGCTTCAGACAATCGTTGACCGTCTGAACCATGTTGTGCAGGAGAGTGTGACAGCGATCCGTGCGGTCAAGGCGTTTGTCCGCGGAGAGTACGAAGAAGAAAAATTTGATGCAGTAAATACAGATCTGAGTGTTTCAAGTGAACAGACTTTTCACTATGCGGTGCTGAATCTTCCGGCATTTCAGGTTGTCATGTACAGTGCAATCGTACTGATCATGTGGTTTGGCGGAAATATGATCTTAAGCGGTAGTCTTAAGGTTGGTGATCTGACCGGATTTTTAAGTTATGTCATGCAGGTTGTCAACGCTCTGATGATGATCGCAAATGTTTTTCTGCTGCTGACGAGATCTCTTGCCAGTGCACATCGTATCGCAGAAGTGCTGGATGAGAGGATTGTTCTGAAGTCTCCGGAAAACGGGGTACAGAAGGTCAAAGATGGAAGCGTGGATTTTGAACAGGTATCTTTTAAATATCACAAAGATGCGAAAGCGTATGCACTGTCAGATGTTGATCTGCACATCAAGGCCGGGCAGACAATCGGTGTGGTTGGTGGAACCGGAGCCGCCAAAACGACGCTCGTGCAGCTGATCCCGAGGCTTTATGATGCGACCTGCGGCACGGTGAGAGTTGGCGGTGTGGATGTAAAAGCATATGATCTTCATGCACTGCGGGCGGCAGTCGGAATTATTCTGCAGAAAAATGAGCTTTTTTCCGGAACGATACGTGATAACCTGAAATGGGGCGATTCGGATGCAGATGACGAAAAAATCTGGCATGCATGCCGTGTGGCATGTGCGGATGAGTTCCTGGAGCGTTTTCCGGACGGACTGGACACCATGCTTGTGCAGGGAGGAAATAACCTGTCCGGCGGGCAGAAACAGAGACTCTGTATCGCAAGAGCACTTCTTGCCAATGCGAAGATCCTGATCTTTGATGATTCTACCAGTGCAGTCGATACGGCGACGGAAAAGAAGATCCGCAAAGAGCTGGAAAAACTTGGCGATGTGACAAAAATCATCATTGCACAGAGAATTTCTTCTGTGATCCATACGGATCGGATCGTGATCCTGGATGACGGTAAGATCCATAATATCGGAACGCATGAACAGCTTCTTAAGGAGGATGCAATTTATCAGGAAATTTATGCTTCTCAGATGAAAGGAGGAAACAGCGATGGCATCGAAAACGAAGAATGTTAAACGGCCGGAAAATATGCAGCACACACTGCGGATTTTTGTTTCTTATCTTGGACGGCATAAATTTATGCTTCTGATCGTCAGTATTCTGGTAACGGTAAGTGCCCTTGCAAACCTTCTTGGAACTTACATGATACGTCCGGTTGTCAATAATCTTGCAAACGGGGATCTGCATTCACTTGCCATCGGAGTGCTTGTGGCAGCCGGCATTTTTGCCATCGGAGCACTGGCAGCCTGGGGCTATTCTCAGACGATGGTAAAAGCTGCCCAGCAGGTTGTTTTTGATATTCGAAGAGATTTGTTTGCACATATGCAGACACTGCCGCTTCGCTTTTTTGACCAGAAGCGACACGGCGATATCATGAGTCTGTTCACAAACGATATTGATACAATCGCAGATGCTCTCAATAACAGTTTTGCGATGGCAATCCAGAGTTTTATCCAGATGATTGGAACCCTTGTGATCCTATATATCCTGAACTGGAAACTGTCGCTGATCGTGACGGTCTGCTATGGCATCATGTTCTGGTATATGAAATTCAGCGGAGCAAAAAGTAAGGTTTTTTATGCGAAACAGCAGCAGAGCCTTGGTGAGCTGGACGGCTATATTGAAGAAATGGTCAGCGGTCAGAAAGTAGTTAAAGTCTTTAATCATGAACAGGCAAGTCTTCAGGAATTTCTGGAGAAAAATGAAAAACTGCGAAAAGAAGGAACCGGTGCACAGTCTTATGCGGCAACGATGGTTCCGGTAGTCGTAAGTATATCTTATATTAATTATGCAATTGTGGCAGTTCTCGGAGGAATTCTGGCGATGCGTGGGATGGCGGATGTCGGAAGTCTTGCAAGTTATCTGGTATTTGTGCGTCAGGCGGCACTCCCGATCAATCAGTTTACACAGCAGAGCAATTTCCTGCTCTCCGCACTTGCCGGAGCAGAGCGGGTGTTTGATGTGATGAATCTGGAGCCGGAAGTGGACGAAGGGGATGTGACGCTTGTCAATGTCAGAAAAGAAAATGGCATCCTGAAAGAATGTCAGGAAAAGACCGGAAAATGGGCATGGCGTTCAAAAGATGGAGAACTGACAATGCTTCGCGGTGATGTCCGTTTTGAAAATGTTGATTTTGGTTATACGAAAGAGCATATGATCCTGAAGAATATCAGCCTGTATGCAAAACCGGGACAGAAAATTGCTTTTGTCGGATCGACCGGAGCCGGAAAAACCACGATCACCAACCTGATCAACCGCTTTTATGATGTGCAGGGAGGAACGGTGGTTTACGATGGAATTGATGTGCGAAAGATAAAGAAAGATGCACTGCGACACTCTCTTGGCATCGTGCTTCAGGATACGCATCTGTTTACCGGAACCGTAGCGGATAACATCCGCTTTGGAAAACTGGATGCAACGCAGGAAGAGATCGAGAAGGCGGCACGCATTGCAAATGCACACTCTTTTATCAGACGACTGCCAGATGGTTACGATACCATGGTGACGGCAGATGGGGCAAATCTTTCCCAAGGACAGCGGCAGCTTCTGGCGATCGCAAGGGCAGCAGTAGCCGATCCGCCGGTTCTGATTCTTGATGAGGCGACATCCTCTGTTGATACACGAACCGAAGAACTGATCGAAAAAGGCATGGATCAGCTGATGGAAGGAAGGACCGTGTTTGTCATCGCACATCGATTAAGTACCGTGCGAAATGCCAATGCGATCATGGTACTGGAGCAGGGGAAGATCGTCGAGAGAGGGGATCATGCAGAACTGTTGGAACAAAGAGGGAAATATTATCAGCTTTATCATGGAATGTTTGAGCTGAGCTGAAAGTTATAGGTTTTTCTTTTTCAGTGCAGAAAATGAAAGGAAAATGTTATAGAGTGCCGGACGCAAAAAGACAGGGCACGTGACACGCATCGTTTCCTGTTCGATTTGTGCCGTCTATGATCCGCCGTTCGCTGGAACTCGCAGCTTCGCTGCTCAGACACCGCTCGGCGGCGGAAACTATAGTAATCCTCTTAATTAGTGCAAATGCCACATGAACGAAACCACCCTTTACAATCATTTGTGCTTACAGCTCCTAAAGCCGCTTTTACAGCTTCAGGTAGTTCAGATGCAATACGGATTTTCCTCTTTCTGAGAATGGATTTCATTTTTGACCACATTTTTTCAATAGGGTTTAAATCCGGACTGTATGGTGGCAAATACATATAGGAAATACCAGCTTTATCCAAAAGTTTTGTCACTATTTTGGCATGATGAGAACGCATATTATCCATGATTACAACATCGTCTTTTTCAAGGCTCGGTATCAATTGTTCTTTCATATATTCACAAAATCGCTCTGCAGTTGTTCCACCTTGATATGTAGTATATACCAGACTGCCATTCAGACGAATAGATGACAAAACGGTTGTTCCGGCAGGCGTATTTATTGGGGTAGCGTCAATGGCACGTTTCCCATGTACTGCATGTGCATAGTGTCTTGTGAAATTTGTATTAATACCGCTTTCATCCAGATATATTTGATGTTCTGGATTTGCACCAGCTATATTTTTTGTCCATGTTTTGCGTTTTATCTGCACATCGGGGACGCTCCTGTTCTTTTGCATGCAAAGACTTTTTCTTATAAGTATAACCTTGTTTTATCAGAAAACGTCTGACGGCTTCGTTGCCTACTGGTAAATGGAGGATTTCGATAATCTCATTCATTGTGATATCCGGTTGTTTTTGTACAAGTTTCAGAATATCCTGGTGCTGCTTTTCTGTAAGAATTGGTTTCCGTCCTCTCAGATGCGTTCTGGTTTCATAACTTCCAGTGTGTGCGCGTGCTTCTACAAGGCGGTATATGGTACTTTCATTTACTGAAAAATACTTTGCAATTTCCTTGGCATTGTGAGTTTTATCCCAAGCCTCCAATACCAGTTTTCTAGCTTCATTGTGTAGCATACTATCATCTCCTACACTATATTTTATCACTCCTGTAAAGAGATTGCATTATTTAAGAGGATTGCTATAGACACAAATCTCACGACGGAAACTTGCTACCGTCACTGTACCTCTGTCTTTTTTGCTGTCTGGCACAATCTACATTTCATATCTTTTCTTTTTTACTGCATTGAAAGAAGAAATAGCCTCCGGCGGATTGCAGAGGTGCACATTAAGAAAATCTCTACCGTAAATTTTATTTGCCGTTCTGAAAATATATCTGCTCTTCTTTTATCGGGGAATAGCGAATCAGTTCTTTTGCTTCCAGATTTTCTTTATGCATATCAACGGCACTGATCTGATGATTATCATACGTCGTGTAATAATAAATCCCTTTATCGGCATTGCAGCAGGAGGTGTAGATCGTGATTTCATATTTTCCTTCGGCAACTTCGCAGCAGCCTCTGCTCTGTTCCACGGAACCTAAAATATGGAAAAACTGGCTTACACTGGAAGCTTCGCTTTCATCAGAAATAGCGTGCATTTTGGTGAATGCCACGCGGATGAAACGCGACTGAGAGGAGAGGTCTCCCGGAAGTCCGAGTGCTCCCATGCCGCGGCTGTAAGTGTTCAGGTTTAATTTATCGGAGAAATGATTCTCCGGTGATTTGGCGGAAAGCTGCATATAATTGTTGAGCTGAAACAGCTGCATGTCAAACGGTGGATTGTTGGTCAGTACACCGACCGGGTTGTCATAAATTTTCATACCATCTGCAACACATTCTACGGTGATGCTTTCGCTGCGGTCAGCGATCAGCCAGTGCAGGCTGGATGAAGGAAACTGGTCGCTGAACGGTGTGTCACATAAATTCATGCGGCCAAGAAAGCTCCTTACTTCTTTTACGGTGGCACACTGTCCTAAAATCCATGGAATAAATTCAAAAGATGCGATATTTTCTTCTGAATCAGAAAGCGGCTGGTAATGAGCATTTCCGACAAAATTCAGTCCTGCCATGCCAAGTCCTTTTTCGTTGATGGCATCGTAATAGAGCGGATAATTGTCGGCACAGCATGCCATGCCAATCAGTGCATAGTGATTTTCCAGTGTTTTTGTGTGGCGGAAAACGAAAGGATAGTTTCGTGGTGTAATGATGATCTCATCACCATAGGAAAATTCATAGTCTAAAGTACGTCCGAAATAAAAATCTTTTGTTTTATAAGTTGCTGCGGTACACATATTCAATTCCTCCAATATCATACATTTTGATGTGTGAAAAATTCAGAGCATCTCATTTTTTAAAACAAATTCGTTTTTGTGAAAATCTAAGATCCCTTCTTTTTTCATACGAGAAAGTTCTTTTGACAGGGCACTGCGATCCAGATTCAGGTAGTCTGCCATTTGCTGCCGGTCGAACGGAATCTGAAAACGATGGTTGCCGTGTTTCCGGGACTGTGCGGACAGATAGGTCAGCAGTCGGCTGCGAACTGTTTTTGAAGAAGTGCAGAAAATCCGTTCTGAGAGCATCAAATTTTTTCGGCTGCACATTGCAAGAAGGCTGCGTTGTATTTTCAGATACCAGGAAGAAGTGCAGTTTTTTTCCTGTAAAACTTTCAGATTCAAAAAAAGAATTTCGCAGTTGCTGGCGGCAACGGCATCTACCATCATCGGTTCCCGGCACAGGGCATAGGTTTCTGCAAAAATATGTCCTTCATTCATATTTCCCAGAATGCTCTTATTTCCCCAGAAATCAATGTTTTCTACATTTACGCTTCCGGATAAAACAATGCCGATTTCAGAAACAGTGGAACCGGTAGAAAATATAATATCATTCTTTTTGTAAGAAGCCGTCCGCAGACAGCCGGAAGTCTTCATTTGTTCCAGTTCCTGATCGGAAAGGCTCTGAAACAGAGGCAGTTCTAAAAAGTTCATAAAGTCTCCTGTCAGGTAAAAACAACAGTATGCGGAAAAATAGTACTGTTGATATTTAACGGTATTTTGATTGTGATTCAGTGGTTATAACCACCGATTTTTCTCAGATGTTATGTTAGGATCAGGTCAAAGTCAGGCAGAGATTTTAGACCGGAAAAAATGGTTTGACAGAAAATCTGCTGGCTTTGTTCAGCATCATACTACACGGAAAACAGAAAAGCAAGGGGCACTGTGAAGGTATGGACAGTGATTGAAAAAAATTGCTGTCTGCCCGGCAGTGAAAAAAAGATTTCAGGTGTGATTATTAGGAGGTAAAGAACAGCTAAATAAAACTTATAAAAGTATATAAACAACTGTTGAATTTTATGGGTTATTAGTATAGAATAATATTGAAAGGAAGTGATGCTTTGAGTAAATATTATTCTATACATGAATTTTCAAAAATTATAGGTGTATCTGCACAAACGTTGCGAAATTGGGATTCTAACGGAAAACTTCATCCGCATCATACTACAACAAGTGGATATAGATATTATTCTGATGAACAGCTCAGCCAAGTAATGAATGTAAAGCCTAGAAATCGCATTACAATCGGATATTGTCGTGTTTCAAGTCATAAGCAAAAGGATGATTTAGAACGACAGATTGATAATGTGAAAACATATCTTATGGCAAAAGGACAACCGTTTGAGATAATAAGTGATATTGGTTCTGGCATTGACTACAAGAAAAAAGGACTTCGGGAACTAATCAAACGCATTTCTCAAAATCAGGTTGAAAAGGTTGTTGTTTTGTATAAAGACAGGCTTTTACGTTTTGGTTTTGAGTTGGTAGAATATATAGCTTCGCTATATAACTGTGAAATTGAGATTATTGACAATACTGAAAAATCTGAGCAACGAGAACTCGTTGAAGATTTAGTACAAATAATCACAGTATTCAGTTGTAAGCTACAAGGAAAACGAGCGGATAAAGCTAAGAAACTTGTTCAAGAATTGATACAGGAGGAAGAAAATGATGGTAAAAGCCGTAAGGGTAATGTTAGAACCTAATAATGTACAACAAACTAAAATGTTTCAATATGCAGGTGCGGCAAGATTTGCTTATAACTGGGCTTTAGCCAAGGAAAAGGATAACTATGAAAAAGGTGGCAAGTTCATTTCGGATTCAGAGCTTAGAAAAGAATTTACAAGGCTTAGGAATTCTGCTGAATACGCGTGGCTACAAAATGTTTCCAATAATGTAACCAAACAGGCAATTAAAGATGCTTGCATAGCCTACAAAAACTTTTTCAAAAGTTTGCAAAAACATCCGAGATTCAAGTCTAAAAAGAAATCAACGCCTAAATTTTATCAGGACAACATTAAAATACAGTTTAGTGACACTCACGTTAAATTTGAGGGATTTTCTTCTAGCAGGAAAGCTAACAAACAAAAGCTGAACTGGGTAAGACTTGCAGAACATGGACGTATTCCCACAGATGCTAAATATATGAATCCGAGAATATCCTTTGACGGATTAAACTGGTGGATTAGCGTATGCGTGGAATTTCCAGACTGCAAGAAAAATCTAAATAATGATGGTATAGGAATTGATTTAGGAATTAAGGATTTGGCTATTTGCTCTGATGGCAACACATACAAGAATATTAATAAAAGCCAAGTAGTTAAAAAACTAGAGAAATGCAGACGCAGGTTACAGCGTAGAGTTTCTCGAAAGTATGAGAAAAATAAGAAAGGAGTAAGTTACTGTAAAACTAAAAATGTAATCAAAAACGAAAAACGTTTGCTTAAAGTGAATCATAGATTAACAAATATTCGTAAAAACTATTTAAATCAGACCACATCTGAAATCGTAAATCGAAAACCAAGATTTATTTGTATCGAAGATTTAAACGTTAGTGGAATGATGAAGAATAGACATTTATCCAAAGCGGTTCAGAATCAGGGATTCTTTGAATTCAGAAAACAGCTTGAGTACAAATGTAATAACAATGGTATTCAGCTCATTGTAGCTGATAGATTTTATCCATCGTCAAAACTTTGTAGTTGTTGTGGAAATATAAAAAAGGATTTGAAATTATCTGACAGAATTTATAAATGTGAATGTGGAAATGTTATAAATAGAGATTTTCAAGCATCACTAAACCTAAAAGCTTATGGAGAAAAATTTGCAAGCTAACAATGAAACGTTAATGCAAATATGTACGGATACGTTAATTCGGAATTTACGCCTATGGAGAGTACAAGAACTTGTGAGTAGTATCTGTTTCGACAGTACAAAAGCATACTCATTGAAGTAGGAATGAAACATAAAGGTTTATAACTTTTTATAAGTTTTCAGTAACGGAATATAGATAAATGATAAGAAAAATTATTGAGATAAACGAAGAAAAATGCAATGGATGTGGTTTATGTGCGAAAGCCTGTCATGAAAATGCGATTGGTATGGTAAATGGAAAGGCAAAATTATTGCGGGATGATTATTGTGACGGACTGGGAGACTGTTTGCCGACCTGCCCAACCGGAGCGATCACGTTTGTTGAGCGGGAAGCAGCGGCATATGACGAAGCAGCTGTGGAAGCAAATAAGAGAAAAAAGAACAGACAGTGGCCGATCCAGATTCAGCTTACGCCGGTCAATGCCCCTTATTTTGACGGGGCAGATCTTTTAATCGCAGCAGACTGTACTGCGTTTGCATACGCAAATTTTGCAAAAGAGATCCAGAAGGGAAAAATCACGCTGATCGGATGTCCGAAACTGGATCCGGTTGATTACAGTGAGAAACTTACGGAAATCCTGGAACAGAATGATGTGAAAAGTGTGACAATCATAAGGATGGAAGTGCCATGCTGCGGCGGAATTCAAAATGCAGCTGTGACAGCAATGAAAAAAAGTGGTAAATTTATACCATGGCAGGTGCTTACAGTGTCGGTAGAGGGAGAAGTTTTATGAAAAGAGCAGTTTAAAATGTTGCTGGTCGTTGTGTTCTAGGCATCGTCTTCATCGTGAGATTTGCTGCCGATTACACCGGCAACCACAGCAACCACGCAGGAAACGATCACAGCCGCAAGGACGGCGATAGAGATAATAGCAATGATCATATAAATTCCACCTTTCTTTTCGGTTTGAGAATGGTAATGCCAGAGATAAAGTACCTGATCGTCTTTTGACCCTGTCATCAGTGGAATTATTATAGCACAAAATCAGAAAAAAAACAGTGAAAACTTTACAGGAAAGAAAGAGAAGTGCTATAATGAGCAAAAATGACAATGGGATAAAAAGTTTTATCCAGGAATGATGGGAGGATTTAAAAATGCAGTTAGAAGCATTAAGAAAAGACATGGTAGCAGCTATGAAGGCAAAAGATAAAGAACGCAAGGAAGCAATTTCTTCTCTGGTTTCTGCAGTAAAAAAAGCAGCGATCGATGCCGGATGCAGAGATGATATTCCGGAAAGCATGGTTGATCAGGTAATTCTGAAAGAACTGAAAACAGCAAAAGAACAGATCGATACCTGTCCGGACTCCCGGCAGGATCTTAAAGCAGAATATCAGTTCCGTTACGATGTGATCAAAGAATATGCACCGGCTCAGATGAGTGCAGAAGAGGTTAAAGCTTACATTCAGGAAAAATTTGCCGAGGTCGTTGCTACAAAAAATAAAGGCATGATCATGAAAAATGTAATGGCAGATATGAAAGGAAAAGCAGACGGAAAAGTCATCAACCAGGTGGTTGCAGAACTCTGCAAATAATCATTCATGGAAAAAAACAAAACAAAAAAAGCAGCAGTCTGTCCGGTGGCGAAAAAATGCGGCGGCTGTGAATTTCAGGGAATGCCTTATGCAGAACAGCTCAGGCACAAAGAAAAACGTGTGCGGATCCTTCTGGATTCTTTTGGAAAAGTACATCCGATCATCGGAATGAAAGATCCGTATCATTACCGCAATAAAGTGCATGCTGTGTTTGACCGTGACCGCAGAGGCAATGCGATTTCCGGTGTTTACCAGAAAGGCACACACAAGGTTGTTCCGGTGGACTCCTGCATGATCGAGGATCAGAAAGCAGATGAGATCATCGTCACGATCCGAGGACTTCTGAAATCTTTTAAAATCAAAACGTACGATGAAGATACACAGTATGGGCTTTTGCGTCATGTGCTGATCCGGCGCGGATTTTCTACCGGAGAGATCATGGTCGTGCTCGTCACGGCATCGCCGGTATTTCCATCCAAGAACAATTTTGTCAAAGCACTGCGAAAAGTTCATCCGGAGATTACGACGGTCATTCAGAATATCAACGACCGGGGAACCAGCATGGTACTTGGAACACGAGACGTCGTTCTCTATGGAAAAGGATTTATCGAAGATAAACTCTGTGGCTGCACGTTCCGCATTTCTGCACAGTCGTTCTATCAGGTCAATCCGGTACAGACGGAGATCCTCTATCAGAAAGCAATCGAAGCGGCGGGGCTGACCGGAAAAGAAACCGTGCTCGATGCGTACTGTGGGATCGGCACGATCGGTCTGATCGCGGCATCAAAGGCAAAACAGGTGACCGGCGTAGAACTTAATAAAGAAGCTGTCCGTGATGCCATTAAAAATGCAAAGCGAAATCAGACAAAAAATATCACTTTCTACTGCGAAGATGCCGGAGAATTTATGCTGAAAATGGCTGCAGAAGATCAGCAGCTGGATGTTGTTTTCATGGATCCGCCGCGCAGTGGCAGCAGTGAAGTATTTCTGGATTGCCTTGCAAAACTGGCACCGAAAAAGGTGGTTTATGTTTCCTGTAATCCGGAAACGTTGGCAAGAGATCTTCGCATTTTAAAGAAAAAAGGCTATCAGATGCAGGAGGCCTGGCCGGTTGATATGTTTCCGTTTTGTGATCATGTTGAGACGGTCTGTTTATTATCATGTAAATAAGCGGTTTTACAGGCTTTTATGAGTGGAGTTCAGTCTATTTGCCACCCATTTGCCACCGTAATTTTTAAAATCATCACTGAACAAAGAAAAGGGAGTGAACACGCTGAACAATCAGAGGATTCACTCCCACTATTTTTATTTATGACGTTTTTGCTTGTGTGATTTTTTCAAATAGATCAATATGAGGGACTTTAGGAATTTCTTTTTTATATCAGAGCATGAACGACTGGGACGAGAAAAAAACAGTTCGCAGACAGTATTTTCTTTGAATTATGTCGATGGTATTTTAGATGGAAGGTATGATTTGGAAGATAATAAATCTGCAAGAATGTACCATTTTATTGTTAAGTTGCTGAAAGGATATTTACCACCAGACAAAGATGTACTTGACTATTTCTTTATGTTTTCAGATGTATCGAAAAGAAGATACAAAGGTGTTACATCGAATTTTATTGATGAAGGCATTTACTGGCAGTTAAATGAAATGCACATAACAGGCAAGCTGTCGAGGGTTATTAAAGATATTGATAAACTTAAGAAGAAGCTCCTTAAAGATACATATTGGAACGATGAAATGATAAAAAATGATATCGCAACAGGATTTACAAGATATGTTGGGGCATTTGACTTCCAAGGTGGAAAACTGATAGCAATGGTTGAGAAAGAAGATAATGCGAGATGTATTGGTGATTTGCTTGTAGCCAACTTAGATAAAAAAAGAGGAATGGTAGCATTAAATATCGAAACTGGTGCATATGAAATTCAGTATATAAGAGAGCTGACTTCGGAGGAAGTGAATATGATATTCAGCGGATTTCATATTGTAGATGTTGCATATCGTATAAGTGTCGAAAAGTACTTTTAAGTAAAGTGCATGCAAGGAAAAAATTGAGGTGATATACTATGAGAACTTATAAAAAGAGAATTATTACAGATGTTGTGAGCGTTGGCATGCTGCTTTTGGCGGTTGGATTAATCTTGCTTATGCACAGATATATGGGAGATGTAAAGTCAATTTATCTTCCAGAGGCAAAAACAACGGGAATGCCATTTAATATTGGATTCAGGTGGTCAGTAATTCTCGGAATGATTGGCGTAATACTGATTCAAGTGGTTATGTATGTGTGGACTTATTGCAATAAAAATTGGAAACTTTTTACCTGGGCAACGGGAATATGGATATACTCAGCCATAGTGTTTGAGTATGTGTCATCGTCCAGTAAATTGGGTTTCTTCTTTATATTGAGAGATAATCTGCAATATAGCAATCCGGATATTATATATTCCGTTTGGGCGAAAGCTAATATGCTTGTATATGCAATATTGTTTGTTATAGGGCTTATATATTTATCAAAGTGGCTATTTGGTACAAATGAAAAATCGCCAACTACACCGAAGGTGCGAAAGTTTGTTTCTGTTATTTTTATTATTTTAGGGACATTAATTCTGGTCGTAGAAACATATAAAAATTCCTGGTATTTAATATCTTGCATTGTTGCAAGCATGGTATCTTGGAGATTATTGAGCAAACTAGAAAAAGTATGTGAACCATATATGGATGAAGAAATTTCAAGATAAATGGCTTCCGTCATTTTCCCAGAATGTTGACTGCTTTTTTTAACACATCAAGTGCATCTTGGGCATCACGTAATTCACGTCTGAGACGGGCAATTTCCTTCTGCTCATCAGATGCATAATTACCAGAACCACGAACAGGAATATCACCTGATTCCCGGAAGTCTTTCAGCCATTTTGTTAATGTGCTGTATCCGATGCCAAGATTTTCTGCACATCCACGTACTCCGAGATCTTTGTGATCCCGATAGTACTGGACTGCATCAAGTTTAAATTGTTTGTCATGTTGCTTTGCCATATG
>NZ_JBKVNQ010000029.1:0-34924 GCF_046967715.1 Hominisplanchenecus sp. | reverse complement strand
GCGTGATCGCAGCCGGTATCGCAGTTGGACTTGGTATGACCGGAAATATTCTGGCACCGATCGTATTCTTACTGCTGTTTAACATTCCGTCCCTTCTTGTGAAATATTATGGAACCTTTCTGGGATACAAACTGGGTTCCGAATATATCCAGAAAGTTTATGCAAGCGGTCTGATGAATATTCTTACAAAAGCTGCAAGTACCGTAGGTCTGATCATGGTTGGCGGTATGACAGCGAGCATGGTAACTTTTAATTCTACTTTTGAACTGAGTATGCAAGGAGAATCCATTCT
This sequence comes from Hominisplanchenecus sp., assembly GCF_046967715.1. Lineage (NCBI taxonomy): Bacteria > Bacillati > Bacillota > Clostridia > Lachnospirales > Lachnospiraceae > Hominisplanchenecus > Hominisplanchenecus sp. The sequence goes on along the minus strand of NZ_JBKVNQ010000029.1, from coordinate 34,632 downwards.
GAATCTGCAGTCTATGCTGGATCAGATTTTCATTGGAATCGTTCCGCTGGGACTGACTCTTTTGTGCTATTACCTTCTGAAAAAGAAGAACGTCAGCATCACCGTACTGATCATCGGTGTCATCGTTCTTGGCATTGTATTGTCGTTACTTGGAATTGCATAAGGGAAAGAGAAGGAGTAAAGAAAAATGAGAGACTGGTGGAAAAATTCTGTTGTATATCAGATTTATCCAAGAAGCTTTAAGGACTCGAACGGAGATGGCTTCGGCGATCTTCGCGGAGTCATCGAAAAGCTGGATTATCTGAAAGAACTGGGAATCGATGTGATCTGGTTAAGCCCGGTATTTGATTCTCCACAGGATGACAACGGATACGATATCCGTGATTATCGCAGCATCTACGAAAAATTCGGAACAAACGAAGATATGGAAGAGCTGATCCGACAGGCACACGAAAGAAAAATCAAAGTTGTGTTGGATCTGGTGGTAAACCATACTTCGGACGAACATGCCTGGTTTGTGGAGAGCCGCAAGTCAAAAGATAACAAATACAGCGATTATTATATATGGAAAGATCCAAAAGCAGACGGCAGCGAGCCGAACAACTGGGGTTCGAGTTTCTGCGGAAGTGCCTGGGAGTACTGTGAAGAACGCGGACAGTATTACCTGCATTTCTACAGCAAAAAACAGCCGGATCTGAACTGGGAAAACGAGACTGTCCGAAAGGAAGTTTATGATCTGATGAAATTCTGGATGGAAAAAGGGGCAGACGGCTGGCGTATGGACGTGATCGCTTCCATTTCAAAAGACCAGAATTTCCCGGACTACGAAGAAACAGAGCCGGGAAGAAAGTATTATACCGGAAAATATCACAGCAACGGGCCAAGACTTCATGAATTTATCCAGGAGATGAATCAGGAAGTCCTCTCAAAATACAACTGCATGACTGTCGGTGAGGCACCTGGTTCCACACCGGAAGTGGCAAGACTTTTCACCGATCCGAAGCGAAAAGAGCTGAATATGATCTTTACATTTGAGCATATGAACATCGACCGCATTCCGGGATCGGTCAACCGCAAGTGGGCATTAAAACCATTTGACCTGAGAGAACTGAAACGTGTCATGTCCAACTGGCAGGACAAACTCAGCGGCCAAGGATGGAATGCTCTGTATTTTGAAAATCATGATCAGCCGAGGATTATTTCCCGCTGGGGAAATGATACCACTTACCGCAGGGAATGTGCGAAAGCGTATGCAACCGTTCTTCATGGAATGCAGGGAACACCGTATGTGTACCAGGGTGAGGAAATCGGTATGACAAATGTCCATTTTCCGCTTGATGAGTATGAAGATATCGAAGTGCGAAATGCATACAAAGAACTGGTGGAAAATGGAAAAAGCATTTCCGAAGAAGAGTTCAAAAAGGCAGTCTGGAACAAGAGCCGTGACAATGCCAGAACCCCGATGCAGTGGGATGACAGTGAAAATGCAGGATTTACAACCGGAAAGCCATGGTTTGCACTGTCTGACCGTTACAGGGAAATCAATGTCAAAGAAGCACTTGCAGACAAAGACTCCATTTTCTATTATTATAAAAAACTGATCGAGATGCGTCATCAGGAACCACTTCTGACAGAAGGCAGCTACGAGCTGATCCTTGCTGAAGAGGAACACATTTTTGCCTATCTTCGCAAAACAGCAGATGAATGTTGGCTGGTGGCAGCAAATCTCTCAGAGGAGACGATTCCGGCAGAAATTTTGAAGTCCTATGCGAAAGGAGTGCAGGAAGTCAAGATCGCAAACTATGCAGAGCGAAAAGATTTAACAGAAGCACTTCGCCCATACGAAGCATTTATGATGAAAATTCAGTGAAACACAGCTTGTAAAGAGATGAAAACATAAGATATACGAAAAACGAAACGATTTCATCTTAGATTACAGGCGGAAAAGGAACAAAATCTATGACAGACAGATATTGGATCGCCGTCGATATGGACGGCACACTTTTGAACAGCAGGGGACAGATCTCAGAGCGAACCTGTGCTGTTCTACAAAAATGTCTGGATCAGGGGCACCATGTCCTTCCCGCTACGGGAAGGGCATTGCCGCTTCTTCCGGAAAAAATCAAAAATCTTTCGGGAATTTCGTATGCGGTTCTTGGAAACGGATCCGTTGTCTGGGACTGGAAAAAGACATGTGCATTATATACAAAATGTCTTCCGGAAGGATCGGCAGAACAGATCTTAAAGGATGTGCGGGAAATGTACCGGGTGCATCAGGAAAAAGCAGGGAAAGAATCACGTTATTATGCAGAAGTTATCTCAGATGGAAAAGTCTATGCGGACAGTCTCGACAGAGAATATTTCCTTACGGCAGAAATCGAAGGGAATTTTGCAGAATATATGCTTTCAAACCACGCGTATGTGAAAAGATTAGAAGACCAGAGTGAAATCCTGAAAAAAGCAGAAAAGATCAATATCTTTTTTGAGGATGTTTTACTTTCAAAGAAAATCCGGGAAAAATGGCAGAAAGTAAAAGGAATCTACACGACAACCTCAGTAGCCGGAAATGCGGAATTTACAGCGGAAGGGATAAATAAAGGCAGAGGACTTGCCATTTTAAAAGAACGTCTTGCGATTCCAAAAGAGCAGATCATTGCGATCGGGGATAACGAAAACGATGTGGAGATGTTCAAAGAAGCAGGGATTTCCGTTGCGATGGAAAATGCAAAAGATCCGGTAAAACAGCAGGCAGATTTTGTGGCTGCGGATAATGACCACGACGGAGCCGCAGAATTTCTGGAAAAATTTCTGAAACTATAAAGAGCACACCTCGGACAACGATCACGACGGGCATTTACCGGGCACTTGCGAAACTGAAAATCGTCCGGTAAATGCAGAAGCGAATTGTTGATGCAAAATAGGATAAAGCACTTCACAATTACTTGACAATATGCACAAAGCAATGTAAAATTAATATGTTGTACTTGTACAATGCGAGTAACAAAAGGCATTTAAAGAAACATTGCAGCTGTGAAGATAAAGCAGTTACAGATGCTTTAAATCCGTCCGTTACTTGAAAATTCTATAAGGAGGTGCTCCTGTGGGCCCAGTAGTAATTGCTATTGCTGTTCTGGTGACTCTCATCATCGCCGTCCCTGTTACAGCTGTCGTAGCGATCTCTTACCGCAAGAAAGTGGTAGAGACAAAGATCGGCAATGCCGACGAGAAGGCAAGACAGATTGTAGATGACGCCTTAAAGGTTGCAGAGACAAAGAAACGGGAAGCACTGCTCGAAGTGAAAGAGGAATCCTTGAAAACCAAGAATGAACTGGAAAGGGAAACAAAGGAACGTAGAGCAGAGCTGCAGCGTTACGAAAAACGTGTACTGTCCAAAGAAGAAGCAGTGGACAAAAAAGCGGACGCAATCGAAAGAAGAGAGACAGGCTTAGCGGCAAAGGAAGAGGAAATCAAAAAGAGAAGCAATGAAGTGGAAAAGCTGACAGAACAGAGAGTACAGGAACTTGAAAGAATTTCAGGATTGACCTCCGAGCAGGCGAAAGAATATCTTTTAAAAACGGTTGAAGATGAAGTAAAACATGACACTGCCAAGCTTTATAAAGAGCTTGAGAGCAGAGCAAAAGAGGAAGCCGGCAAGAAAGCCAAAGAATATGTGGTCAATGCCATTCAGAAATGTGCGGCAGATCATGTTGCAGAGACTACGATCTCTGTAGTACAGCTTCCGAATGACGAAATGAAAGGAAGGATCATCGGACGAGAAGGCAGAAACATCCGTACACTGGAAACCATGACGGGTGTGGATCTGATCATCGATGATACTCCGGAAGCAGTGATCTTATCCGGCTTTGATCCGATCCGCCGTGAGGTGGCTCGTATCGCCCTCGAAAAACTGATCGTAGATGGCAGGATTCATCCGGCAAGGATCGAGGAGATGGTTGAGAAAGCACAGAAAGAAGTAGAGAACATGATCCGTGAGGAAGGTGAAGCAGCAACACTTGAAGTTGGTGTGCACGGCATCCATCCGGAGCTGGTGCGTCTCCTTGGACGTATGAAGTTCCGTACCAGTTATGGACAGAATGCACTGAAACATTCCATCGAGGTGGCACAGCTTTCCGGACTTCTGGCAGGTGAGATCGGTGTGGATGTCCGCATGGCAAAACGTGCCGGACTTCTGCATGATATCGGAAAATCCATCGACCATGAGGTTGAAGGTTCCCATATCCAGATTGGTGCAGATCTTTGTAAGAAATACAAAGAATCTCCGCTTGTCATCAATGCGGTGGAAGCACATCACGGAGATGTAGAACCTGAGAGTCTGATCGCATGCATCGTTCAGGCAGCTGATACGATTTCAGCAGCAAGACCGGGTGCGAGAAGAGAGACACTTGAGACTTACACAAATCGTTTGAAACAGTTAGAAGATATTACCAACTCCTTCAAGGGAGTAGACAAATCGTTTGCTATCCAGGCAGGACGAGAGATTCGTATCATGGTAGTTCCGGAACAGGTCAGCGATGCTGATATGGTTCTTCTGGCAAGAGATGTTGCAAAACAGATCGAGGCAGAGCTGGAATATCCTGGACAGATTAAAGTCAGCGTGATCCGTGAAAGCCGAGCGGTTGATTACGCAAAATAGCATTTAAACATACCCCGCATACCATAGCGATATGGTTTGCGGGATTTTTTTGTGCTGATTGCATCAGATTCTGCATGTGTTTGACTTGAAGTTGTTTTGCAATGAAGGAAGCAGTTTTGCTCAGTTTCAGGCATAAAACATGCAGCGTACTGTATAAAGTAGAAGGAAAGATAAACGCTTCGCAAGGAGGCCGAAGGCATTCTTGAATGTTCCACGGACAATGGCTTTGTATCGACCGGAACGGAGAAGCTATAAAACAGTGAAAGCAGGGTGCAGATCATGCGATTGAAAAAGCCGGATCAAAAATTTCTTCTTTTCTGTGCGATATCGATGCTGACAGGGATTCTGGCGGGGATTTTTCTTGCAGTAAAATGCAGAACCGGCAACGGTGCAGCCGGGATTTTCAGTCCGTACTATTTAAAAGAATATGCCTATCTGGATATTGATCGCAGAAAACTGATGCTGATCGTGGCAAAAGAGAGGGGGAAATGGCTGCTGCTTTTGTGGGCACTCGGATTCAGCACGGTGGGAAGATTCTGTATTTATCTGTTTCCGGCAGTCTGGGGCCTGATCGGGACTTTATTTCTGGCACAGGCGTTTGCCGGTATGGGGATTGCCGGGATCGGACTGGGACTTTTATTTCAGGTGCCGCAGATCCTGATTTATGTGCCGCTGTTTCTGTGGATGATGGAAGAAGCAGACAAAAAAAGCAGACAGTTTGCGTATCTTCGGAAGATCGGGACGGCAGGGAAGAACAACAGGCGGTATTTTCTGTGCTTTTTTGTGGCTTTGTCGGTACTTTTTTTGGGAATTTTGACGGAAAGTTACGCAGGCTCCGGGCTTGTTCAGATGATTTTAAGAATTGTTTACTAAAAGAACAGCAAAGTTATGTAAAATAATCACTATATCTGGTAGAAAAACAAAGGGAGAATCAGGATGTTGTAGGAACAAAAAACCCCAAAATTTCGGCATTTTTCCCTATTTGCAAGCAACAAAAAAATGATTATACTTGGAAATATGGAATAGATTGGAATTTAGTGTTTTTGTGACCTTGCATTGTGGTTTATGTGAACGCAGAGTGCCATGTGAGTGCAAAGAACGGAACAGTCTGAATGGCATTTTTTGAGAAGCACATCACAAAAACAGAGATTTTATGCAACAGGGAGGGAAACGATGGAACAGGTAATGCCGGATTTTATTACATATCTGACAAATGAGCGGAATGCATCCAAAAGTACTGTGTCTTCTTACTGCCGGGATCTGGAAAGAATGTTTCAGTTTCTCGACGGAAAAGGCATCAAAAAGACGGATGATGTCACGCCGATCAGTCTGAATTCTTACATCCTTTATCTGGAGAAAGAGGGATTTTCGATTTCAACTGTATCCAGAAATGTGGCATCCATGAAGGCATATTTTCACTATGCATTCGGACGCAGGCTGATCGAGAAAGATCCGACCAGAACAATCAAGGCACCGCATATCGAGAAGCGGGTGCCGGGCGTGCTGACACAGGAGCAGGTGACACGGCTTTTGGAGCAGCCGTCACGAAACACAGCCAAAGGCATCCGTGACAAAGCGATGCTGGAGCTTTTATATGCAACCGGAATGCGGGTGTCGGAGCTGATTGCAGTGCAGATGGAAGATGTCAATTTCAGCCTGGAGTATGTTGTCTGCCGTGATGCAGAGCGTTTGCGGGTGATCCCGCTTGGCGGAAAAGCAAAAGAAGCACTGAAATTTTATCTGAAAGAAGCAAGAGACAGGCTGCTTTGCGGAAAAAAAGGAAATTATCTGTTTGTGAACTGTCAGGGAAATTCAATGAGCAGACAGGGATTCTGGAAAAATCTGAAAGAGTATGCAAGGAAAGCCGGGATTGAAGAAGATATTACGCCGCACACCTTCCGTCACAGTTTTGCGGCACATCTGGTGGAAAACGGGGCCGACCTTCGCGATGTGCAGGAGATGCTGGGCCACTCGGACATCTCGACAACGCAGATCTATATGGAGATGGCAGCAGGAAAAGTCAGAGCTTCCTATAAGAAGGCACATCCGCGGGCAGATTAATGCCTGGATGAGCCATAAACAGAAAGTTACAGATAGTAATGGATATCGGAAATTATTTTAATTCTTCTTCCGGGAAAATGCTGCGAATCTTTTCGACGGTTTTGCGGGCTTCTTTATGGTCGGAGCCGCTGGCGGTCACGCCGACGACAACGTTGCCGTTCTGCACGATGCCCGGAAAATAAAAATCACATTTTGTTTTATCACTACAGACATTTACGGTGATCCCCATGCATTTGCATGCACTGTAGATGTCTGAATTGATCTGATGGTCGTTTGTGGCAGCAATCACATAATCGGCATCATAAATATCTTCGCGTTCGTAGTTTTTTCTTTTGATCCTGAGCATCCCGGCTTTCTCCATATCCAGAAGCTCCCGATTGACTTCCGGTGCAATGACTGTGAGATGGTTGGTAAAAGAAACCAGTGTGCGGATGCGTCTCTTGGCGATCGTTCCGGCACCGACTACGACGATCTGTTTCTCATTTAAATCTACAAAAAGCGGAAAATAAGGTTTTTTATCGTTTGACATGTTCTACTCCTGTGTTACATAATATGGGCATTTTGATCTTTGTATATCATGATCTTATAGATGATGCCTGCGAATTGCTCCGTTACAAATGTAACTCTCGCAATTCTGTAAACATTCGGAATTCGCGTATTTACTGCGTGAATCGCTGCTTCCTCATGTTTAGCGGGTTCCAAGATCAAATGTCTTATCTTGCAAGCAAGAACGACATTTTGATCTTTTAACCCTGGCATCATTATATAATAAAAAAAAGTACTGGTCAAAGTTTTTTGCGGAAAATTCTGTGGACAGAAAGGAAGACTGCGGTATAAAATGAAACGGAGTAGCAGAAAAATCAGGAGGCGATGGCGTGAATTTTACAAAAAAAAGTTTAAGACTCTATGCAGTGACAGACCGCAGCTGGCTTCATGGAGAAACCCTGTATGAACAGGTGGAAAAGGCATTAAAAGGCGGCGTGACTTTGGTGCAGCTGCGGGAAAAGGAACTTTCGGAAGCGGATTTTGAGCAGGAGGCAAAAGAACTGCTGGAGCTTTGCCATAAATACAACGTAAATCTGATCATCAATGACAACGTGGCACTGGCGGCAAAAGTCGGGGCGGACGGCGTGCACATCGGTCAGTCGGACATGGGGGTGGAAAAGGCGAGAGCCATCCTTGGAAAGGAAAAGATCATCGGTGTGACGGCAAAAACGGTGGAGCAGGCAAAGGCAGCGGAAGCGGCCGGGGCAGATTATCTTGGCAGCGGAGCCGTGTTTGGAACCAGCACCAAAAAAGATGCAAAACCGATGGACCATGCACTTTTACAGGAGATCTGCGAGAGCGTAAAGATCCCGGTGGTGGCAATCGGAGGCATTGACGGCGGCAACATTCTTTTGCTGAAAGGCAGGAAAATGGCAGGTGTGGCAGTGGTGAGTGGTCTGTTTGCCTGTGAAGATATCAAAAAAGCGGCAGAAGATCTGCGAGAGAAAGCAGACAGGATCTGTGAATAAAAGATAAAAGCAAATTCACCTGAAACAGAAAGAGGAATGCATATGAAAATGAAAACAGCACTTACAATCGCCGGAAGCGATTCTGGCGGCGGAGCCGGTATCCAGGCGGACATCAAGACAATGATGGCAAACGGTGTGTATGCGATGAGTGCGATCACGGCACTGACGGCACAGAATACCACAAAAGTAGCAGATATTATGGAAGTGACACCGCAGTTTCTGGCAGAGCAGCTGGACTGCATTTTTACAGATATTCGGCCGGATGCGGTAAAGACCGGTATGGTTGCCTCCGCAGCTCTGATCCGGACAATCGCCGGGAAACTGACGGAGTATCAGGCGGAAAATATCGTGGTCGATCCGGTCATGGTTTCTACAAGCGGAGCAAGACTGATCAGTGAGGAGGCCATCGAGACGTTAAAAGAAAAGCTGTTCCCGCTGGCAACGGTGATCACGCCGAACATTCCAGAGGCAGAAGTGCTGGCGGATATAGAGATCGAGACAGTGCAGGATATGGAAAAAGCAGCAGAAGTGATCGGAACACGGTATGGATGCTCCGTTCTTCTAAAGGGCGGTCATCAGAAAAACGATGCCAGCGATCTGCTCTGGCAGAAGGATAAGAAGCCGGTGTGGTTTCATGGAGTGCGGATCGACAATCCAAACACGCACGGAACCGGATGTACGCTTTCTTCTGCAATCGCATCCAATCTTGCGAAGGGCAGAGATCTGGAAACTTCGGTCGAGGCGGCAAAACGCTATATTTCCGGGGCACTGGCAGCGATGCTGGATCTTGGATCTGGCAGCGGTCCGATGAATCATGGATTTGCGATAAAGGAAGAGTGGTAACATGGATAACGCAAAAAAGAAAAATAATAAGATGAATAATCATTCATACAACGAGAAATACAACAGCAGGAGCAGGATTGAAAAGCTGACACTGACGGCTCTGTTTACGGCAATCGCAGTGGTCGGCAGTATGTTTTCCTTCCCTATATTCGGGTCAAAATGTGCACCCGTGCAGCATCTGGTCAACGTTCTGTGTGCAGTGACAGTCGGACCGTGGTGGGGACTTGGACAGGCATTTTTAGCGGCACTGATCCGCAATCTGACCGGGCTTGGAAGCCCGCTGGCATTCCCTGGAAGCATGTGCGGGGCACTGCTTGGCGGACTTCTGTATCGCTATGGGAAAAAACTGCCGTTTGCCTACATCGGAGAAGTGTTTGGAACGGGCATCATCGGCGGTATGCTTTCTTATCCGGTGGCATCTCTGATCATGGGAAATCAAAGTGCAGCACTGTTTACATTTGTTGTGCCGTTCCTTGTCAGTACCTGCGGCGGTACGGTCCTGGCAGCTGTGATCACCGTTTCAATGGCGAAAATGGGTGTGCTTGCTAAGCTGCAGAACGGAGAAGTGTAGATGCGGATGGAGGTTTCAGATCAGAAAAATACCGGAATTTTTGCAGAAAAGATTGCTTCGCTGCATCAGGAAATACAAAACAGGCGTCCGCTGGTGCAGTGCATCACCAATGCAGTGACCGTCAATGACTGTGCCAACATTCTGCTGGCAGCCGGTGCGTCCCCGACCATGGCACATCATCCGCAGGAAGCTGCCGAAATTGCGGCAGGGTGTGATGCACTGGTCTGTAATTTCGGGGCAATCGCAGATTACATGGCAATGGAAGAAGCGGCAGTGACAGCAAAAAAACTGGGGCATCCGATCGTGATCGATCCGGTCGGTGTATCCGGCTCCACTTACCGCAGGACAAAATGTATTGAGCTGATAAAAAAAGCCGGGGCGAACTGCATCCGAGGGAATTATTCGGAGATTGCGGCACTGATCAAAAATGACAGAACGGTTGTCGGGGTGGATGCCATGCAGCAGCAGATCGATACACAGGCAATGCAGGAATTTGCCAGACAGAACAGACTGTTTCTGTGGGCATCCGGAGAGACGGACATTCTGACGGACGGCGAACGTCTGTGGTACTGTAAGAACGGCGATCCGCTGATGGCAAGGATCACAGGCAGTGGGTGTATGTCTTCGGCACTTTTAGGAGCCTTTCTTTCAATCGAAAATTCGCTGGAAAGTGTGGCGGCGTGTTGTGCATTTGTCGGTCTGGCAGGGGAGCTTGCGGCAGAAAAAACAGCTCAGGCACAGGGTGGAACGATGACCTTTCGCCTACAATTTATAGACACAATTTCGCTTACTTCATCACAAAACGAAATATTTTTAAAGAATAAGATCATAATTCCATAATTTTTAGCGAATAAAACAGGGTGGATATTTATACAAGTTGTGATATAATAGACTGGAATTGTTTTCGTGGATATCGTTTCGTGGAAAAGTCTGCTTTCGGTATCAGAGGAAAATAGAATTCCTGCTTTTAAAAAGCAGGCACGAAAGCTGAATTTAGAATGAAACAGATGAGGAGAATGACATGAGTTTCGAATTTATCAAAAAATTACCGACTCCGCAGGAGATCAGAGAAAAATATCCTCTGTCAGAAGAACTGGCAGCAATCAAAAAAGCAAGAGATGAGGAGATCCGCAAGGTGTTTACCGGAGAATCCGATAAATTCCTGGTGATCATCGGACCTTGTTCTGCAGATAATGAAGAGGCAGTTCTGGATTATGCAGGCCGCCTGGCAAAAGTAAATGAAAAAGTCGGCGACAAGCTGATCCTGATCCCACGTATTTATACAAACAAACCGCGTACAACAGGTGAAGGATATAAAGGAATGATGCATCAGCCGGACCCGGAGAAAAAACCGGACCTGCTGGCAGGACTTCTGGCAATCCGTAAAATGCATATTCATGCAATCGAGCAGACCGGTCTTACCGCAGCAGATGAAATGCTGTACCCGGAAAACTACAGATACTTATCTGATCTGCTTTCTTATGTAGCGATTGGAGCACGTTCTGTAGAAGACCAGCAGCATCGTCTGGTAGTCAGCGGCATGGACGTACCGGCCGGTATGAAGAACCCGACCAGCGGCGACTTAAGCGTTATGCTCAACTCTGTTGTTGCAGCACAGTGCAGCCACAGCTTTATTTACCGTTCCTGGGAAGTGAAGACAACCGGAAACGAACTGGCACATACCATTTTACGTGGAGCTGTAAACAAACACGGCAACTGCATCCCGAACTACCACTATGAAGACCTGAACCTAGTAGACCGTCTCTATAAAGAGAGAAATCTCAAAAACCCGGCTGTTGTTGTGGATGCAAACCACTCCAACTCCAACAAACAGTATGCAGAACAGGTTCGTATCGTGAACGAAGTGCTTCACAGCCGCAACCTGAATCCACACATCAAAACACTGGTAAAAGGTGTGATGATCGAAAGTTACATCGAAGGTGGAAATCAGAAGATCGGATGTGTACCGCACATCTACGGCAAATCCATCACAGACCCATGCCTTGGATGGGATGATTCCGAGAAACTGATCTACTCTATTTATGATCTTTGCTAAAGAGTATGTAAGAGGACTGGGAAAGGATAGATTCCTGATATCCCAGGTCTATGAAAAGAAAGCCGCCGTCCCGGGGATTGGCGGCTTTCTGTGACCTTATCTTAGAAAAGTATTTTAGTAGGAGGAAAAGATGTTTGTAAAAATTTTTACAGATGGTGCAGCAAGAGGAAACCCGGACGGACCGGGCGGTTACGGAACGATCCTGCAATATATCGACAGCAAAGGTGTGCTGCATGAGCGGGAATACAGCCAGGGATATGTACGGACGACCAACAACCGCATGGAGCTGATGGCAGCGATCACCGGTCTGGAAAAGCTGACCAGACCGTGCGAAGTGCAGCTTTATTCGGACTCCAAATATCTGACCGATGCCTTTAATCAACACTGGATTGACGGCTGGCTGAAAAAAGGCTGGAAACGAGGCAAAAATGAACCTGTTAAAAATACAGATCTCTGGAAACGCCTGCTGAAAGCAAAGGAGCCGCATCAGGTGACTTTTATCTGGGTAAAAGGACATGACGGACACCCGGAAAACGAACGTTGCGATACCCTTGCGACCACGGCGGCAGACGGAACGGATCTCATTGTGGATGAGGGAGTATAAATTATGAGACAGGCAGAAAAAGTCGATCTTGGATCAGACGACTGGACGATGGAGATACGCCCTTATGCTTCGGCATTTCATTTTCCAATAAAAGAACTTTGGGAATACCGGGATCTGCTGTTTCTGTTTGTGCGGAGAGATTTCAAAACGATGTACAAACAGACCATTTTGGGCCCGGCGTGGATATTGTTAAGCCCGCTTTTGACAACGGGGATGTTCAGTCTGATCTTTGGCAGAATCGCCGGAATATCCACCGATGGGACGCCTGCATTTCTGTTTTATATGGCAGGCAATATTCTGTGGAACTATTTTTCAAGCTGCTTAAGTGCGGCATCGAGTACCTTTATTGGTAATGCCGGACTGTTTGGAAAAGTATATTTTCCAAGGATTGTTGTTCCGGCATCATCCGCTGTCTCTAAACTGATCACATTCGGTGCACAGTTCCTGCTGTTTCTGATCCTGTTGTTTTGCAGCCTTGGAAGCGATCAAGTAAGAATCACCTGGCTGTGTCTGATGACACCGGTCTTGCTTGTGATGCTGGCATTGCTCGCAATCGGCACCGGAATGATCCTGGCATCCCTGACGGCAAAATACCGCGATCTTCAGGTGTTGGTCGGATTTGGGATTCAGCTGTGGATGTATGCCAGTCCGATTGTTTATCCGCTTTCACAGATTCCGGGAAAATGGAGAATATTGCTTAGTCTGAACCCGGTTGCGTACATTGTGGAATGTTTCCGTTATGGCTGGCTTGGAAGCGGCATTGTTTCCATACCGAACCTGATGATCGGGCTGGGGATCATCCTGCTGATTTTGTTTGTCGGAACGGTGATGTTCAATAAAACACAGCGAAATTTTATGGATACCGTTTAGCATCATAGCATGGAAAATTGCCAGGCGTACAGCGAGTAGCATTTATGCCTGTGCTCAGAAAGGGAAAAGAAATGGAAGAAAAAGAAGTTGTGATCCGTATCCGCCATCTCTCAAAAGAATATCGGCTTGGCGTGATCGGACGGGGGACACTTCAGAGGGATCTCCAGAGCTGGTGGGCAAGAAAACGTGGGAAACCCGATCCAAATCAGCGGATCGGACGCAGAGAATATACATCAAAAGAGTGTTTTTATGCACTGGAAGATGTTTCCTTTGATGTGCACAGAGGAGAACGGATCGGTGTGATCGGTGCAAATGGTGCCGGAAAATCAACACTGTTTAAACTGCTGGCACGTGTGACGGCACCCACCGAAGGAGCCATCGGCGTAAAGGGAAGGATTTCCAGTATGCTCGAAGTAGGAACCGGGTTTCACGGAGAACTGACCGGGCGGGAGAATATTTATCTGAACGGAGCCATCCTTGGAATGAAACGACAGGAGATCGAAGCCTGTATCGATCAGATCATTGCATTTTCCGAATGTGAAGAATTTATCGATACTCCGGTCAAACGTTATTCCAGCGGGATGTACGTGAAACTGGCATTTGCTGTAGCGGCACATTTAAATTCCGAACTGCTTTTGATGGATGAAGTGCTGGCGGTCGGCGATATGCATTTTCAGAAGAAATGTCTGGATAAAATGACACAGCTCTCAAACGATGAGCAGAAAACCATTCTCTATGTATCCCACAATATGGAAACCATCCGCACACTCTGCAACCGCTGCATTGTCCTGGAGAAAGGACATCTTGTTTTTGACGGTGAACCGGAAGAGGCGATCGCAAAATATCTGGGTGATGTTGTGCAGATGAAATTACACTATACTTATGAAGCAGAGGCAAATGACCGCAGGACCACCGGAAAAATGCAGTTTACAAGCCTTGATATCAAAAACAGCAATCAGGTAACGGCAAAAGAAGGAATCGGATTTTCCGTGGCGTTTCGAGTGCAGGAAGCAATTGCAGATCTGCATCTTCGCTGTACCATCCACAGTACGGACGGCCAGGCAGTGGGCACATCCGTTTCCGAAGGAATTGGGGCGTTTGCAAAAAATACTTCAGCAGGCGTGGGGATTCACTTTGATACCACAAGCCTTACAAAAGGAGAATATGTGGCAGAGCTGGCGGCCGTGGAGCCGATGGGCGGCGGCAGACAGTGGCGGCATGCCTGGCTGGAACATGCCTTTGCGTTTGAGATTACAGAAGATGCATTTGGACAGTACAGCCTGAACCGCAATGCAAAAGAATGGGGCTATACCGTTTATCCGGATCTGAAAATCGAAAAATGTGAAAGAAAGTAGAAGAAGCAAAAAGGAAATCGTTATAATATCAGTGAGAGTTGATGTTATAACGATTTTTTGTTGGGGAAAATTATCAGACAAGTTGCTGATGAGATGGTTGCAGAAAAAATAGAATAGATAGTATCGGTTTGAAACTGGACAACTGTTATTTCAAAACAGATTACATTTAGTACTATTTCTAAGTTCAAAGTGGTGTTTGGTTGTTAGATCAAGCACCATTTTTCTGTTAGTTTTATTTTTTCAAATAAATTAAACACAGATGATATGGAGTTTTTATTTTTTATAGATAGCGTTGTAATTAAAGATTCTTTTTGTTATCAGTTGACCTGACTAAAATTTGCATAAGTTTAAATGCTTAAACAGGTTATATAAATAAAAATAATGTATTGTAATTGCAAGAGACACCTTTTTTATGATTGTTGTAAATATTTGTTTTATTACTTTTGTCATATAATTCATGAAAATAAGATGCCTTTTTTGTACAAAATTATTAAAATGCTTATTTATAGAAGAATATTGGTATTTTTAAACTTGACAAATGAAATTAAAAAAATTAAAATAAAACCACAGTAAATAATTTAAATTAATAATAAACTAAATGAATGAAAGCGAGAAAAAATGAAAGAGCTTACAAAAAGTGAAGGACAGATGATGGATATTTTTTGGGATAGTAAAAAAATGTTAACCAGTGTAGACATTGTTGAAATGAGGGTGAAAGCAACATGGACAAACGGACTTGTTCATAACATTTTACGTTCTCTTATTCAAAATGGGTATTTGAAAGAATGTGGCATGAAACAATATGGACGACAATATGCAAGAAAATTGATGCCGACTTTGACAAGAGAAGAGTATCTTGCAAAGCTTATCATGAAAAAAAGTGAAGGAAAAAGTTCAACGAAACAGGTGATGGTGGCTTTGGCAAAAGAAAATGCGGATATTGAACAAACAATATCGGAACTGGAAGAAATTATTCAGAAATTAAAAGAAGGACAGTAAGATATGAGATTGGATATTGCTTCTTTATCTATGGCGATTTTGTGGAATATCATTTTTATTTCCGTTGTTTTTGTGATGGAAAAGAAAAAGGCATATACAAGCAGAAAAGGAATTCAAATAATACTGATATTTTATTTATTGGGAGTTATTCGAATGTTATTTCCTGTTGATTTTCAACCATCAATAGGGATTCCAATATCAAAAGGAGTTTTTCCGGTCGTTAATAATGTTTTAGGTCTTGAAGAGCATAGTTTTTTAGGGGTAGATTTTACTATAGCGAATGGAATTGTTATTTTTTGGAGTGCGATAGCGATTATTTTAATGTTGAGATATTTTACGGAATATCGACAAATGCATCGACTGTTTCAAAAATGTTCAGTGATAGATGAAATGTGTGAGCCTGTCATTGAACAAATAAAACTGAAAAAAAAGATAAAAAAGAAAATATCAGTGTATCGGAATTCAGCCATTGCGATTCCATGTGCAGAAGGAATATTCCGATTGAACATTTACTTGCCTAAATGTGAATATTCAGAGGAAGAATTATACTACATTTTACTTCACGAGTGCACTCATTTTGCTAATGGAGATTTATACATAAAATGGTTAACACAGATTTGTCGTTGCCTGTGCTGGTGGAATCCATTAGTTTATAAAATGCAGGATATGTTAGAAAAGAATCTTGAGATTCGGTGTGACCTGACTGTGACAGAAAATCTTGAGCAGATAGAGCAGATAACATATTTGGAGACTATTGTCAAAGCTTTAAAAAATATAGAAAAAAAGAACAACAGTGGTATTTTATATGGAGTTCAGTTGACAAATCGAAACGGAAAAGAATTAAAGGAAAGGTTTGAAATTATTTATAAAAATCGAAAAAATAAAACAAAGAAAAGTCAAAAAATGAAATGTCTTGCTATGTTTTTGATAATGATGATTTTTTCCTATGTAATTATGATAACACCAGCATATTATCCAGCGGAAGAAGAAATTATAACAGGGGAAGGAATTGAAGAGATGACAACGAAGAATACATATATTTTGAAAGAAGGTGAAAAATATTATACTATTCATAAAAGTGAGATTCGTGGAAAAATTGAAAAAGAAGAACTTTCTTCAGAGGAAGTGAAAGAAATGCAGGAAAATGGATTCGAGGTAAAAGAAAATGAAGAAAAGTAAAGCAGAAAGTTTATTACTGATTGCAGTACTTGCTTTCAGCATACAGACAGGGAGTTATAGTGCGGCATTAAGTAATGGGGAACTGAATCAAATTTATGTTGAAAATACTGCTGAGGCGAGAGTTACGGATACGATTATAACAAAGTATCGAACAGTAAATGGAAAACGCCAGAAAAGGAGGTGGAATAAAACAAAAAATAGATGGGAAGATCCAGCGTGGAAAGATATGTAAAAATGGCTTTAGAAAGGAGAATGACGTTGAATAAGTTAAAAAAAGTATTAGGGATTTTAGTTTTAGTAGGAGTTATAATGTTTGGACAAATAGGTATGAATTCGCAAGCTGCTTCGCAGCTGAGTGGAACATTCGATCATTCGTATTGGTTTTCTATACCAGAAGGAGGACATGCATCGTGTAGCGTGGAAGTTACATATAGAGAGTATTATACCTATAATGGAAAACGAAATGTATTTAACAGGAGAACTAAAACTTATATGATGAATGTTGCAGGGGCGACAACAGTTCCATATATGAAAATGGGTAATTCAAAACACTTGAAATCGGATGGAACAACGATAAAAACATTTAGTACGTGGACAAAAGAAGCAGGTATATATGATGGATCAAAGTGGAATAGATATGATTCGTACGTTAATACTGGTAGTAAAAAGTATAAAAGAGCTACAAAAGCGAAAGTGAATTATCCGTTTTGGGTATGCTGTACAGGAGCAGTTATACCTACATATTCTGGTTCTATATCATTTGCACTCAAAACAAAATAGTAGGAAAGGTTGGATCTATATGAAAAAAAGAAAACTTGCAGCGGGTATCGCAGCCGCAGCTCTGGTGGCAGTTCTTTCTGTTTCGGCAGTTTATGCAGGAAATCAGGGAAAATCGGTTTCGGCACTTTGGGGTGAAATTTTAAAACAGTCGGCAGATGAAGAAAAAATAAACACACAGAGTGCAGACGACGAACCGCTCTATGCAGTCGGAAAAGATGTCTCAATCACGATGAAAGAATACGAGCAGGTCAAATCTTTTTATAAATTAAAAAGTGAAGATGACGGGCAGGCGGCGAAAGATGCGGATAAAGAGATCAAGCAGTACAATGCACTTTACGCAGCGGCAGTCAAAAACGGCTATTCTGTGACGGATGAGCAGGTGCAGGCATATATAGAAGATATGAAGCTACAGCTCGAAAGCGTGGACAACAGCGAAGATATTCAAGACGTGATCGACCAGTTTGATTCGGAGGATGATTACTGGGCATATGAATTTACCGTATACCAGAAACAGCTGCCGATCCAGAATTATGTGTCAGCGTTAAATGATGAGTATAATGAGAAAGCGGTAGATTCTTCCTCAGAAGAAGCACAGGAAGAATGGGACACTTATTTTGAAAATCTGAAAGATAAACTTGTAAAAGAGCAGAATTTTCAAAATCAATAATAAAAAAGAAATGAGAAACCGCAGGAACCGGGCGAACACCGGAAAGCAGTCTTGACAAATGAAAACCCACTTATTATAATGAGGATAATGTCAAAATTGTGGAAGTACGGGAGAAAAACAGAATCTTTCTGACATCCGCATGAGACATAAAAATGAGGCAAAGGCTGTGAAGGAAAGAAGTAACAGAACAACTGCACAACAGAGAGTTGCCGGCCGGTGAGAGGCACAGATGCGGTTCCTGCGAATACATTCCGGAGCTCTGCACCGAACACAGAAGTGTAAGTAGGCTGCAGCGGAGTGACATCCGTTAACAACGTTAAAGTATTGCTGTGGATAGGTAAAAAATTGCGAAGAACAGCAAAAGGATTTTACATGAAAGGATTCCGATGGCAGTACTTACTGAGGCAGTCTGGTGTGAGCCGGCTGTGAATAAAGGTGGTAACACGAGATTTCAGCTCTCGTCCTTTTCGTATAAGAAGGGCGAGGGCTTTCTACGCTTTTACGCCCTTGGAAAACAAAAAGTCTAAGGAGGAATCAAACGATGGAACAGAACGTATTTGACGTCCTGAAAGAAAGAGGATTTATTGAGCAGACAACGCACGAAGCAGAGATCAGAGAGCTTCTGGGCAAAGAAAAGGTAACATTTTACATTGGATTTGATGCAACCGCAGACAGCCTGACCGCAGGACATTTCCTGACGATCATGGCAATGATGCACATGCAGAGAGCAGGTCACAGACCGATCGCCCTGCTTGGCGGCGGAACCACAATGATCGGTGACCCGTCCGGCAAATCCGATATGCGAAATATGATGACAAAAGAAAAGATCGATTACAATGCAAAGCGTTTCCATGAACAGCTTTCCAGATTCATCGATTTTGACAATGACAAGGCGATCATCGCAAACAATGCAGACTGGCTGCTGGATCTGAATTATGTAGAATTCCTGCGTGAAATCGGGGTACATTTCTCAGTCAACAAAATGCTGACTGCAGAGTGCTACAAACAGAGAATGGAAAGAGGACTGACGTTCTTCGAGTTCAACTACATGCTGATGCAGTCCTACGATTTCCTGAAACTGAACCAGCTGTACGGCTGCCAGATGGAGCTTGGCGGAAACGACCAGTGGTCCAACATTCTGGGCGGTGTTGACCTGATCCGAAGAAAAGAACAGAAACCGGCTTACGGCCTGACCTTCAAGCTGCTGACCACCAGCGAGGGCATCAAGATGGGCAAGACCATGAAGGGTGCAGTATGGCTGGACCCGGAGAAGACTTCCCCGTACGAATTCTACCAGTACTGGAGAAACATCGAAGATGTCAAAGTAGAAGAATGCTTAGGCCTTCTGACATTCCTTCCGATGGAAGAAGTAAGAAGACTGGGTGCACTGGAAGGTGCAGAGATCAACAAGGCAAAAGAAGTACTGGCATACGAGATCACAAAGATCGTACATGGCGAAGAAGAAGCAGAGAAAGCACAGACTGCTGCAAGAGCACTGTTTGTACAGGGCGGAAAGACCGCAGATATCCCGACCACTTCTTACCCGGCAGCAGAGCTGGAAGAAGGCAAAGATATCCTGACACTTCTGGTGGATACCAAACTTGCAAAGAACCGTTCGGAAGCAAGAAGACTGGTAACACAGGGCGGTGTTTCTGTCAATGATGTAAAAGTAACGGATTTTGCAAAAGTATTTACCAGTGCAGATTTTGATGAAGACGGCGTTCTCCTGATCAAAAAAGGCAAGAAAGGCTATCATCAGATAAAAGCTGACTAAAGCACGTGCAAAAAGCACAGGAGGTGGCAATATGGCAATACTGACAACCTTTATCACAAGCATTGTAGAAATGCTGATCCTTGCAGGTGTATCCTATGGCGGAATCCGCCTCGGAAAAGTGCTGCGTGACCGCAAGGACGCAAAAATGCAGGCAGAAATACAGCCTGAAAAACAGATTTAGATCACACAGGAGGATTTGTTGTGAAAGCATATGGAGTAAACGAACTTAGAAAAATGTTCCTTGAATTTTTCGAGAGCAAGGGACATCTGGCAATGAAGAGCTTTTCACTGGTTCCGCACAATGATAACAGTCTTCTGATTATCAATTCTGGTATGGCACCTCTGAAACCATACTTTACGGGAGCAGAAAAGCCGCCAAGAACACGTGTTACAACCTGCCAGAAATGTATCCGTACAGGCGATATCGAGAATGTAGGTAAGACAGCAAGACATGGTACCTTCTTTGAAATGTTGGGTAACTTCTCTTTCGGCGATTATTTCAAACACGAAGCGATCGCCTGGTCCTGGGAGTTTTTGACCCAGGTAGTCGGACTGGATCCGGAAAGACTGTATCCGTCTATTTACGAGAACGATGAGGAAGCGTTCGAGATCTGGAACAAAGAGATCGGCATTGCACCGGAGCGTATCTTCCGTTTTGGAAAAGAAGACAACTTCTGGGAGCATGGTGCAGGTCCTTGCGGTCCGTGTTCTGAGATTTACTATGACCGCGGTGAGAAATACGGCTGCGGCAAACCGGGATGCACCGTCGGATGTGAGTGCGACCGTTACATGGAAGTATGGAATAACGTGTTCACCCAGTTTGAGAACGACGGAAAAGGCAATTATAGCGAGCTGAAGCAGAAGAACATCGATACTGGTATGGGGCTGGAACGTCTGGCCGTTGTTGTTCAGGATGTTGATTCTATTTTTGATGTAGATACTCTGCAGGCACTTCGCAACAAAGTGTGTGAATTTGCAAATGTAAAATATCAGCAGGATGATGCGAAAGACGTATCCATCCGTCTGATCACGGACCATATCCGTTCTGCTACCTTTATGATCTCCGATGGTATCATGCCGTCAAACGAAGGACGCGGCTATGTACTGCGCCGTCTGATCCGCCGTGCGGCACGCCACGGAAAGATGCTTGGCATCGAAGGCAATTTCTTAAGCAGACTGAGTGAGACTGTCATCGAAGGTTCCAAAGACGGATATCCGGAACTGGAAGAAAAGAAAGAGTTCATTTTTAATGTGCTGACCAAAGAAGAAGAAAAATTCGGCAAGACCATTGATCAGGGGCTGGACATCTTAAACGCTATGGAAGAAGAAATGAAAGGAAAAGGCGAGAAAGTACTTTCCGGAGCAAATGCATTTATGCTGTATGATACGTATGGATTCCCGCTGGATCTGACAAAAGAAATCCTGGAAGAGAAAGGATACAGCATCGATGAGGACGGCTTCAAAGCTGCAATGGAAGAGCAGAGAGTCAAAGCCAGAACTTCACGAAAAGTATCCAACTACATGGGAAAAGATGCAACCGTTTACGATGAGATCGATCCATCCATCACATCCGAATTTGTGGGATATGATAAGCTTTCTTATGAATCTGACATCACCGTACTTACAACGGAGACAGAAGTTGTAGATGCCGTTTCTGACGGAGACAAGGCAACAATCTTCGTAGAACAGACACCGTTCTATGCAACCATGGGCGGACAGGAAGGCGATACCGGTGTGATCCGCACCGCAGATGCTGAGTTCAAAGTAAAAGAAACGATCAAACTGCTGGGCGGCAAGATCGGACATGTCGGATATGTGACAAAGGGCATGTTCAAAGTCGGCGACAAAGTGACACTGGAAGTTGCACCGGAAGAAAGAGCAGATACCTGCAAGAACCACAGTGCAACGCATCTGCTGCAGAAAGCACTCAAAACAGTACTCGGAAACCATGTAGAACAGAAAGGTTCCCTGGTAACTCCGGACAGACTGCGTTTTGACTTCACACATTTCGAAGCCATGACAGCAGAAGAGATCGCAAAGACAGAAGCACTGGTAAATAAAGAAATCCAGGCAAACCTTCCGGTTGTGACAAAAATCATGAACATCGACGAAGCCAAGAAAACAGGAGCAATGGCACTGTTTGGGGAAAAATATTCCGAAAACGTACGTGTTGTATCCATGGGAGACTTCTCCATCGAGCTCTGCGGCGGTACCCATGTGGCAAATACCGGCGAGATCCAGGCATTCAAGATCGTATCCGAGGCAGGTGTTGCATCCGGTGTAAGACGTATCGAAGCACTGACCGGTCAGGGTGTATTTGCATATTATAGAAATGTAGAAGAACAGCTGGCAAAAGCAGCAGCCCTTCTGAAAGCCGGAACGCATGAAGTATGCGACAAGATCGAGCATCTGCAGGCAGAAGTAAAATCCCTGCACAGTGAGAACGAAGCTCTGAAGAGCAAGATGGCACAGGGAGCACTTGGAAATGTCATGGACAAGGTTACCGAGGTCAAAGGTGTGAAATTGCTGGCAGCTGCACTGGAAGGCGTTGACATGAACGGACTGCGTGACCTTGGAGACCAGCTCAAAGAAAAACTGGGCGAAGGTGTCGTAGTACTGGCATCTGCAAATGACGGAAAAGTATGCCTGATGGCAACTGCAACCGACGGAGCAATGAAACAGGGTGCCCATGCCGGAAATCTGGTCAAAGGCATCGCACAGATCGTCGGCGGTGGCGGCGGCGGAAGACCGAATATGGCACAGGCCGGCGGCAAAAATCCGGATAAGATCCCGGAAGCAATCGCAGCCGTAGCAGGAATTCTGGAAGATCAGATCAAATAAGCAAAATTTTCATCGAGAAAAAAGAAGAAAAATCTTGACGTTTCGAGAAAATATGCTATAATGTCAGAAGTGCAATAAAATACCCAGACAGTTGTATTATGCACAATCTACAACTGGAGGGAGGTTAGGTGTGAATTTATGTCAAATGTAATCGTAAAAGAAAACGAGACTTTGGACAGTGCTTTACGCCGTTTCAAAAGAAACTGCGCAAAGGCTGGTATTCAGCAGGAGATTCGTAAAAGAGAACATTACGAAAAACCAAGCGTAAGAAGAAAAAAGAAATCCGAAGCAGCGCGTAAGCGTAAATACAACTAATATGTGCAAATGAAGCCTCTGGCAGTGATGCCGGAGGTTTTCTTTATGTCCTGAAAATGAGAGGAATGTATGATGTGCAAAAGTGTGCTGCCGTCCCCAAAAACAGATGCGAAAAATGTATCGGACCTGTCATGCATGAGCAAATGCCTGCTTATACTGTTTATATAGGAAAAACAGGAGCGTTTTATATGAAAAAGTGGAAAACAAGGGGAATCAGCCTGCTGCTTGCACTGGTGCTCATCACAGGCGGAACGACAGCTGCATTTCCAGGACAGAGTTTTGCAGAAAACGTGGAAATCGAATCACCGGCAGCCTGCCTGATGGAGCTGACGACCGGGAAAATCCTGTATGAAAAAGAGGCGGATACAAGGCGAAGCCCGGCGAGTGTCACCAAGATCATGACCACACTGCTGATCATGGAAGCAATAAAGAGCGGGAAGATCACACTTCAGGATGAAGTGGTGACAAGTGCTCATGCCAAATCCATGGGCGGCTCGCAGGTATTTCTGGAAGAAGGGGAAAAACAGACGGTTGACACTTTGCTCAAATGTATTCTAGTGGCATCCGGGAACGATGCTTCCGTTGCCATGGCAGAATACATAGGCGGAAGCGAAGAAGCTTTTGTTCAGAAAATGAATGAGCGGGCGGCAGCACTTGGCATGGAGAACACACATTTTGTGGACTGCTGTGGCCTGACGGATTCGGACGATCACTATACAACGCCGCGTGACATTGCAATCATGTCAAGAGAGCTTCTGCTGAACTTTCCACAGATCGAACAATACACAACAATCTGGATGGAGGATATCACACATGTGACGGCAAGAGGCAGCAGTGCCTTTGGGCTTACCAACACCAACAAGCTTCTCAGAAGCTATGACGGCTGTATCGGACTGAAAACAGGCAGTACCGGCAAGGCAAAATTCTGCGTATCGGCAGCGGCAAAACGCGGCGATATCACACTGATCAGCGTGATCATGGCAGGACCGGATTCGAAGATCCGGTTTGCCAATGCGGCGACGCTGCTCAACTACGGATTTGGAATCTGCCGGATCTACAAAGATGAAGAGCCGCCGGAAGCCGGAGAAATCAAAGTGACCGGCGGAAAAAAGAGAAATATTTTGTGCACATACCGGGAACCCTTTTCTTATCTGGATACCGAAGGCGTGGACTTTTCGCAGATTGAACGAAAGCAGATCAAAGAAGAAACACTTGCAGCTCCGGTGAAACAGGGGGAAAAAGCCGGAGAACTGCAGTATTTTCTGAACGGAAAACAGATCGGAAGTGTGGATATCCTGACGACAGAAGAAGTGCAGAGGGCAGGTTTTGTGGATTATTTCCAGGAAGGTGTGGATGCGTTTTTACTTTAGGATCGAAATGATGTTAAGCACCAAAAGATGCCATACGAATTGTTCCGTACTTCGTACTCCCACAATTCTACCCGCTATTCGCATATCGTGAAGCTTACGCTCCACTTTTATGCTCATATCGGGGCGGGTCATTAAGCCATAAAACCACTTTTGTGCAAGCACATCGTGGTTTCAGGCTTTTGACCCTGGCATCAAATATATTTTGACCATAACGACATCCTATGTTATAGTTGTAGTTATGAGAAAGATATTTTATGAGATAGGGACAACAAAAAAACAGAAAGAAGATACCACAAAGCGAGAAATGGTCCTGTTTTGTTTGAGTGACCTGCACGGGACCTGTTACGAATCAGGAAACCGGCTGATCATCGAGTGTGCCTGGGATCAGAAACCGGATCTGATACTGGCTTCGGGCGATATGTTAAGCGGAGACAGGGAGGAGGGTGATGCCATAGCCGTGGCTCTGCTCTCCCGTCTTTCGGATCTTGCACCGGTCTGTTTTGTAAACGGAAACCATGAGATGTGTGTGGAGAGACATCAGCCGGAGCGATATCAGAAATTTATGGATGATCTGAAAAACGGCGGCGTGCAGGTTCTGCACAACGAGACGGCATGGTTCTGGATCGACGGTGAGAAAGTTGCCGTGACCGGGTATGAGCTGCCGTGGGAATATTACCGGCGGTTCAGCCGCAGACATCCGTCCGTTGTCGGCATGGAGCGAAGCATCGGAAAACGAAAACAGGATGCATACCAGATCCTTCTGACACACAATCCGGTCTTTTTTGAAGAATATGCTGCCTGGGGTGCGGACTTTACTTTTGCCGGACATCTGCACGGCGGTTTTATCCGTTTGCCGTATTTTGGCGGAGTCATCAGCCCGCAGTTCCAGCTGTTCCCGAAGTATGACCACGGTCTGTATCAGATGGATACAAGCAGCATGGTCGTCGGTGCCGGCATGGGTAATCATTCCGGCCTGTTTCGGATCAACAATCCGACCGAGATCGTTACCGTGCGGATCAAGAGGTGAAATTATGGGGATTGCAGTAAAATTACAGGCTTTTGAAGGACCACTCGACCTGCTTCTGCACCTGATCGAAAAGAATAAAGTCAGCATTTATGATATACCGATCGCTGAGATCACCGACCAGTACATGGCGTATCTCCATGAAATGAAAAAGCAGGATCTTGGCGTGATGAGTGAGTTCCTTCTGATGGCGGCAACGCTTCTGGATATCAAATCACGGATGCTGCTCCCGAAAGAAGTGAACGAAGAGGGCGAAGAGGAAGATCCGCGTCAGGAACTGGTGCAACAGCTGCTCGAATATAAGATGTATAAATATATTTCTTATGAACTTAAGGAACGCAGGCAGGATGCCGCTCAGGTTCTCTACCATAAGCAGGATCTGCCGGAAGAAGTAAAGGCATATAAGCAGCCGGTATCCACAGAAGAGCTGCTTGCGGGCGTGACACTTTCCAGGATGCACCGGATTTTTGTGGATATCATACGGCGGCAGAACAACCGCATCGATCCGATCCGCAGTACGTTCGGCACACTGCAGAAAGAAGAAGTAGACATGGATCAGATGCGGGAAAAAGTGGCAGAATATATTGAGCAGCACGAAGTCTGCAATTTTCGGGAACTGCTTCTTGGACAGGCAACGAAAATGCAGGTTATCATAGCATTTCTCATCATTCTGGAGATGATGAAGGAAGGCGTTATTACGATCGTTCAGGAGGAAAGTTTCGGTGAGATCCACATCGCAAAAAACAAGACAGATGAAAGCGGCAGTTGAGGCGATCCTGTTTGCCATGGGCGGATCGGTGGAAGTCGAAAAGATTGCAGCGGCACTTGAGATGAAGGTTGAAAGTACAGAAGAACTGCTCGCAGATATGATGGAGCAATATAAAAAAGAAGACAGAGGGATTCAGATCGTGGAGCTGGAACATGCCTATCAGCTCTGCACCAAAAAAGAGATGTATGAATATCTGATCCGGGTGGCAAAACAGCCCAAAAAGGCAACACTGTCTGATGTGGCACTGGAAACGTTGTCGATCATCGCCTACAAGCAGCCGGTCACAAAAGCGGAGATCGAGAAGATCCGCGGGGTAAAAAGTGACCATGCGATCAATAAACTGATTGAGTATGATCTGGTCAGAGAGCTTGGCAGGATCGATGCACCGGGCAAACCGATCGTTTTTGGGACAACGGAAGAATTTTTACGCAGTTTCGGAGTGCAGTCGCTGGATGAGCTTCCGGTGATCAGCACGGTCAAAATGGAAGACTTTAAAGCAGAGGCAGAAGAAGAAGTACAGCTGAAACTGGACATATAGGGATATTGAGGCAGAAAGATACCGGCCTTTGTATCCGGGAAAGGATTGGAGATGTTTTATGCCAACCACATATACACATGATGTTTTTGGAAAAATGGTTTATCAGAAGCTTCCGGAAAATTTAAAAGAAATCGTGGAAGAGCATATGAATGCTTACCGGATCGGCCAGCATGGACCGGATATTCTTTTTTATTATCATCTGTTCCATGAAAATCCGGTCAATCAGAAGGGAATGGCGATGCATGAACAGATCGCAGCCTCGTTTTTTCGAAAATGCAAAGAATACTGTCAGGAAACCGGGGATGAAGAGGCACTGGCATATGTATTTGGATTTATCTGCCATTATATGCTGGACAGTACGTGTCATCCCTATATTGCAAAATACATGGAGAAGACCGGGGCAAGGCATGATGAGATCGAAACAGAGTTGGATCGTTATCTGATGGAAAGATCGGGGAAGAATCCGTTTCGTTTTAAGCCGGCAGCCCAGCTGAAAGCATCAAAAGAGAGCGTGCGTGCGGTCTCGGCCATTTTGGAACTGCCAGAAAAGACAGTGCGAAAAAGCATAAATTCTCTGAAATTTTATACGGGAATTACGGTGTGCCACAGATTTCCAAAGAGGATGCTTTTGCTGTGGGGGATGCGGCTGATCGGAGCCTATGACAGCATTCAGGGTCATATCATGCGAAAAAGACCGCTCAGACGCTGTGAACAGAGCACAGAGGAGCTGATGGCACTGCTTCGCCTGGCGATTCCGGAGACGGTGACCGTTCTGGAAGATTTTTATGATACGCTCGAAGATATACAGAATCTGAACGGTCGTTTTGAGCGGAATTATGAGTAGAGCGTATCCGATGTGCATAAAAAAAGAAAAAGAACACACACTGTAACATACCGGATGCCGTGTGCATGCGGAAAAAACAGATGGGAAGTGTGTGCAGTGAAAAAAAGAATTACGGTGATCCGAAGCTTTATAATCTTTATGCTGTTGCTGCTTGCAGCACCGGTATCTGCAAAAGCAGAAGATATGCAGCTGTACGCCCAGTCAGCCGTCCTGATGGATGGAGATTCCGGGCGTATTTTGTTTGGAAAAAATGAGCAGGAAGTACGTGCCATGGCGAGCACGACAAAGATCATGACCTGCATTCTGGTACTGGAAAATACAGATCCATCCGATACGGCAGCAGCCTCCGAAAACGCAGCCATGCAGCCAAAAGTACACCTTGGTGTACAAAAGGGAGAAACTTTTTACGTAAAGGATCTGCTTTATTCTCTGATGCTGGAGAGCCACAACGATGCGGCTGTGATCCTGGCAGAAAAGACGGCAGGCAGTGTGGAAGCTTTTGCGGAAAAAATGAATCAGAAAGCAGAAGAGATCGGATGCAGCGACACGCATTTTGTGACACCGAACGGACTCGATGACGAAGATGCGGGCGGAGAACACGCAACGACGGCTGTGGATCTTGCAAGAATCCTGCGTTACTGCATCATGCAGTCACCGAAAAGGGATGAATTTCTTGAAATCACCCGCACAAAAACGTATGAATTTTCAGATGTAGAGCAGAAGAAACATTACAGCTGTTACAATCACAATGCATTCCTCGATATGATGGAAGGGGCACTGACCGGAAAGACTGGATTTACCGGAAAGGCAGGTTACTGTTATGTCGGGGCACTGGAAAGCGAAGGCAGAACCTTTGTGGTGGCACTGCTTGGCTGCGGCTGGCCGAACAACCGGAGCTATAAGTGGACAGATACGAAAAAGCTGATGGATTATGCAAAAGAACATTTTTACATCCGGGAATTTGAAATGAACGCACAGACACCGCAGGTGCTGGTGGAAGACGGGATTCCGGCAAGTGGAAAGATCAAAGATCCATGTCTTGTAAAAACGGCGGTGCAGTCCCGGGGCGGGCAGACAAAAGAGCATAAGATCCGCCTTCTTGTATCGGATGAAGATGAGGTGAAGCTGGTCTGCCATATGAAAACGAAAACAGCGGCTCCCCTTGAAGCAGATACGGTGATGGGAAACGTAACGCTGTTTTTAAATAATGAAAAAATCAAAGAAAACGAGATCGTGACTGCGGATGGGGCAGAACGCATCAGTCTGTCGTGGTGTGCCGGGCAGATCATAAAAAAGTTTTTCATATCCTGATGATGACGGAAAAGAAAAGGTTAGAATATCATTCGGTCATTCTTACATGCAAAGTAAGAGGTTTGAGGCTATGTTCAAAATTCAACGAAAGAGTTTAAAATTCAACGAAAAATGAAATAAAATGAATGTGCATGACGGAACATGAATGAAATTCGGATTATTTCTGGTGTTGTGCTACAAAAAAAGTGAGAAAAACGAGAAAATACTTGCTAAATCTTCCAAAAACCATTACAATTACAATCGGCAGAAAATTTTTTTTCTTTTAATAAATTATTAATGGAGGGCTGAACAATGAGTAATACAGCACAAAACTTGGCAAGTACAAGAATCGCTTCTTTACTTGATGAGAACAGCTTTGTTGAAATCGGAGGTTGTGTGACTGCCAGAAACACAGATTTCAACCTGAAGCAGACAGCAACACCGTCAGACGGTGTAATCACAGGTTATGGTGTGATCGACGGCAATCTGGTCTATGTTTACAGCCAGGATGCATCTGTACTGGGCGGCACCATCGGTGAAATGCATGCAAAGAAAATCGCACGTCTGTACGATATGGCATTAAAGATGGGTGCACCGGTGATCGGACTGATCGACTGTGCAGGTATCCGTCTGCAGGAAGCAACCGATGCACTGAATGCACTGGGTGAGATTTATGCAAAACAGGTACTGGCATCCGGTGTGATCCCACAGATCACAGCTGTATTTGGTACCTGCGGCGGCGGTATGGCACTTATGCCGGCTCTGACAGATTTTACATTCATGGAGAGCAAAAACGCAAAATTATTTGTAAATTCTCCGAACGCACTGGAAGGAAACGAAGTTTCCAAATGCAATACCGCATCCGCAAAATTCCAGAGTGAGGACGCAGGACTGGTTGACTTTACTGGCAGCGAAGACGAAGTTCTCTCAGGTATCCGCAAACTGGTAACGCTGCTTCCGGCAAACAACGAAGAAGATGCAGTGGATGACTGCAGCGATGATCTGAACCGTGTATGTGCAGATCTTGCAAATGCAGCAGGCGATACGGCGATCCTTCTTTCCAACATCGCAGATGACCAGGATTTTGTTGAGACAAAAGCGGACTATGCAAAAGAGATGGTAACCGGTTTCCTGAAACTGAACGGAACAACCGTCGGAGCTGTAGCAAACCGTACGGAAGTTTACGGTGCAGACGGTGAAAAAGCAGAAGAGTTTGAAGCAGTCCTGACTGCAAGAGGAGCAAGAAAAGCAGCCAGATTCGTAAAATTCTGTGACGCATTCAATATCCCGGTACTGACTCTGACCAATGTAACCGGTTTCAAGGCAGACAAACATTCTGAGAGATGCATCGCAACCGCAGTTGCAGAGATGACACATGCATTTGCAGATGCTACCGTTCCGAAGGTAAATGTGATCATCGGAAAAGCTTACGGAAGTGCCTATGTTGCCATGAACAGCAAGGCAGTCGGAGCAGATATGACTTATGCATGGGAAGATGCGAGCATTGGCATGATGGATGCAAAACTGGCAGCCAAGATCATGTATGCGGATGCTGAAGCAGCTACGATCAACGAAAAGGCAGCAGAATATGCAAGCCTGCAGGAGAGCGTACAGTCCGCAGCAGCAAGAGGATATGTTGATACCATCATTTCCGCAGAAGACACCAGAAAGTATGTAATCGGTGCATTTGAAATGTTATTCACAAAGAGAGAAGACCGCCCGGCGAAAAAACATGGCACGGTATAAGTGAGGTGAATAATATGAATCGAAAATTAAAAAGTTTATTGGCGATGGTCTGTGTACTGGCTCTGACACTTGCCATGTCCGTATGTGCATTTGCAGCAGATACCGTGACAGAGGATGAGGCTGCCAACTACAAGTCCGCAGCAGAGACACTGATCTCACAGATCGCAGGATTTTCTGATGAAGAAATCGAAAACTATCTTGCACAGGATGATGCATTTACCACGGCGACCATGGAGTCCTGGAAAAGTGTAAAAGATGAGCTTGGTGCTTATTCTTCCATCGTTTCCCAGGATGTGGAAAAAGACGGAGACGTTGTTACGATCTCAACCGTTGCTCAGTTTGAAAAAGCAAAAGCAGATGTTGTCCTGATGCTGGATTTAGGTCAGCAGATGTACACCAGCATGACCTACAGCGTACAGTATTCTCTGGCAGCAAATATGCAGCGTGCCGGAATGAACACACTGATGGGAATCGGCATCGTATTTCTGATGCTGCTATTCTTAAGCTTTGTGATCGGACTGTTCAAGTACATAGAGAAATTCCAGAATGTCGGCAAGAAGAAAGCCGCAGAGGAAGCACCGAAAGCAGAAGAGGCACCTGCACCGGCAATCGCCCAGAGCGAAGCGGCAGATGAAGATTTTGCAGATGACCTGGAACTGGTAGCGGTTATTTCCGCAGCGATCGCAGCTTACGAAAATACTTCAGGAGACAGTTTTGTTGTCCGTTCAATCAAGAAATCAAATAAATGGCACAGAGCCTGACAGGAGGATTTGAAATGAAAACATATACAATCACAGTAAATGGTACAGCTTATGATGTAACAGTAGAAGAAGGAACAGGAAGTGCAGCACCTACAGCACCAAAGGCAGCTCCGAAGGCAGCACCAAAAGCAGCTCCAAAAGCAGCTCCGAAGGCAGCAGCAGGTGCAGGTTCCGTTAAAGTAGAAGCTTCCGTACCGGGCAAAGTCCTGAAAATCGAAGCTTCTGTAGGACAGAGCGTAAAAGCAGGTGACAACATCATCATTCTGGAAGCTATGAAGATGGAGATCCCTGTAGTAGCACCTCAGGACGGAACCGTTGCAAGCATTGATGTTGCAGTTGGTGCAGCAGTTGAAAATGGTGATGTTCTGGCAACCATGAACTAAGATATTGGAGGTTGAATTATGTCATACGTAATCGATACGTTGTCCAACCTGCTCCATCAAACGGCGTTTTTTAACCTGACCTGGGGAAACTACCTGATGATCGCAGTTGCCTGTGTATTCCTTTTCCTGGCAATCGCAAAAGGTTTTGAACCGCTGCTTCTGGTTCCGATCGCATTCGGTATGCTTCTGGTTAATATTTACCCGGATATCATGGCATCACCGGAAGAGACATCAAACGGTGTAGGTGGACTTTTACATTATTTCTATTTACTGGATGAGTGGAGTATTCTGCCGTCCCTGATCTTTATGGGTGTCGGTGCGATGACGGACTTTGGTCCGCTGATTGCAAATCCGATCAGTTTCCTGCTTGGTGCAGCAGCACAGCTTGGTATCTATGCAGCTTACTTCCTGGCAATCCTGATGGGATTCAACGGAAAAGCAGCAGCAGCGATCTCCATCATCGGTGGTGCTGACGGCCCGACTTCGATCTTCCTTGCAGGAAAGCTGGGACAGTCCGCACTGATGGGACCGATCGCAGTGGCAGCATATTCTTATATGTCACTGGTGCCGATCATTCAGCCGCCTATCATGAAACTTCTGACCACAGAAAAAGAACGTAAGATCAAAATGCAGCAGCTCCGTCCGGTTTCTAAACTGGAGAAGATCCTGTTCCCGATCATCATCACGATCGTTGTGTGTATGATCCTGCCGACAACAGCTCCGCTGGTTGGTATGCTGATGCTCGGTAACCTGTTCCGCGAGAGCGGTGTTGTAAAACAGCTGACAGAAACTGCTTCAAACGCAATGATGTACATCGTAGTTATCCTGCTTGGTACTTCTGTAGGTGCATCTACAAGTGCAGAAGCATTCCTGAACCTGGATACTCTGAAAATCGTAGCACTTGGTCTGATCGCATTTGCATTCGGTACCGCGGGCGGTGTTCTGTTTGGTAAACTGATGTGCAAGCTCTCAGGCGGCAAGATCAACCCGCTGATCGGTTCCGCAGGTGTGTCTGCCGTACCAATGGCAGCCCGTGTATCTCAGAAAGTCGGTGCAGAGGCAGATCCGACCAACTTCCTGCTGATGCATGCAATGGGACCTAACGTAGCAGGTGTTATCGGTACAGCCGTTGCGGCCGGTACATTCATGGCTATTTTCGGTGTATAAAACGTTATTAACTTAGGAGGATATAGATCATGGCAGATATTGCAAAAAAGCAGAATAATGCAAAAAAACCAGTTGGTATTACAGAAACAATTCTGCGTGACGCACATCAGTCTCTGATTGCAACCCGTATGACAACAGAGCAGATGCTTCCGATCGTAGAAAAAATGGATCAGGTTGGATATCATTCCGTAGAATGCTGGGGAGGTGCAACGTTTGATGCTTCCTTACGTTTCCTGAAAGAAGATCCATGGGAAAGACTTCGTAAATTCCGTGCCGGATTCAAAAACACAAAACTGCAGATGCTGTTCCGTGGACAGAACATCCTGGGATACCGTCCATATGCAGATGATGTGGTAGAATATTTCGTACAGAAATCCATCGCAAACGGTATCGATATCATCCGTATCTTTGACTGTATGAATGACCTGCGTAACCTGCAGACCGCAGTCAAAGCAGCAAACAAAGAAAAAGGACATGCACAGGTAGCACTGTCTTACACCCTGGGTGATGCTTACACCCTGGATTACTGGACAAAGATGGCAAAAGACGTTGAGAACATGGGTGCAGACTCCATCTGTATCAAAGACATGGCAGGTCTTCTGCTTCCGTACAAAGCAACCGAACTGGTAACCGCTCTGAAAAAAGCAGTTAAGATCCCGGTTCAGCTGCATACACACTACACCTCCGGTGTTGCTTCCATGACTTACCTGAAAGCCGTAGAAGCCGGTATCGATGTCATCGATACTGCAATGTCACCGTTCGCACTGGGAACTTCTCAGCCGGCAACCGAAGTTATGGTAGAGACCTTCAAAGGCACACCATACGATACCGGCCTGGATCAGAAGCTTCTGGCAGAGATTGCTGATTACTTCAGACCGATCCGTGACGATGCACTGGAGAGCGGACTGCTCAATCCGAAGAACATGGGCGTAAACATCAAGACACTGCTGTACCAGGTACCGGGCGGAATGCTTTCCAACCTGACCTCTCAGCTGAAAGAACAGCACGCAGAAGACAAGTTCTACGATGTTCTGGAAGAAGTACCGCGTGTAAGAAAAGACCTCGGTGAGTGCCCTCTGGTTACACCGTCCTCACAGATCGTTGGTACACAGGCTGTATTTAACGTGATCATGGGTGAACGTTACAAGATGGTAACCAAAGAGACAAAAGATGTCCTCGCCGGTAAATACGGTGCAACCGCAAAACCGTTCAACAAAGAAGTTCAGAAGAAGTGCATCGGCGATGCGAAGATCATCACATGCCGTCCGGCAGACCTTCTGGAGCCGGAACTTGGCAAACTGGAGAAAGAAATGGCTCAGTGGAAACAGCAGGATGAAGATGTACTGACCTACGCACTGTTCCCACAGGTAGCTGTAGACTTCTTCAAATACAGAGAAGCACAGCAGACAAAGGTAGACCAGACTGTAGCAGATACTAAAAACGGAGCATATCCGGTATAAGCTGAGGATCTGATCAAAACAGTCTGTTTATGACAAAGATTTACAGGACTCTTCCGCAGGAAGCGCGAAAGCGTGGAATGTGGGAGAGTTTTTTAGCGTTCAAAAAAATACCAAAAGTCAGAAAAAAATACATATACTTTCAAATAAAAAGTTGTGGCGGAGGTTTTAGAATGTGCAAATGAACGCCATAGAAATGA
>NZ_JBKVNQ010000028.1:0-35136 GCF_046967715.1 Hominisplanchenecus sp. | reverse complement strand
TATTTTATCACTCCTGTAAAGAGATTGCATTATTTAAGAGGATTGCTATAGATAAAATCCTTCCGGGTGATTTAAGCGAACTATATGGAGGATCTATAGTGGAGTATGATTACTACTGGGGAGAAGAAGAAAAGTTTTATATTGAAGAACTGTCCGCAGATCTCACAAAAAATATCGTAAGAACAATAAATCATGGATGGGATATTTTAGGCGGACATATGAATAAAGAACAGGTTGTTATTGAATTGATTGATGCGGATACTGGAAAGGCGTTTCGAACAGATAGGAGATATGTTTTTATTGAATCAACGAGAACTTATCCTGCACCAAATAAGCTCACTACTGACAATGGAAATGTTTACTATTTTGATAAGGACAATAAAAATAATCATTTGTCCATTAAAGTAAGTAAAATTGAAAAAGGCAGCGATGTATATAAAACAGGAAATGTCATCAAAGCATATTATTTTACAAAGAAAAATCCGGGAGATCCTGCGGCGGTTCGTATTTCTTATATGGATTCCGCTACTGGGAAACTGGTACGTCAGGAAGATAAAGATGGACTGATTGTTGGCGAGTCTTATTTGCATCAGCCGGAAGAAAGTTTTAAAATCGGTGATGTAACTTACACATACGATCAGGAAAATGCAAAAAACAAGCTGCAAATCGAAAATCTGAGCGGACATCCGGGCAAGGATGAGATTGTTATTTACTATAAGGCATCTGCACCAGATTCGAATCAGAACTCAGACCATGATTCAAAGCCAAATCCGCCAAAAGTCAAAAAACCGGTAGCACCGAAAAAACTTCAGGCAGTACGAACCGGTACAACAAAAGCGAAAATCACGTTCAAGAAAGTGAAAAAGGCAGATGGTTATCAGATCAGCTATGCGGATAATAAAAAATTCCGAAAGGCGAAAAAACTGAGTACCGGAAAAACGACGGTTATTCTGAAAAAACTGAAAAAGAACCGGAAATATTATGTGCGTGTGCGGGCATATCGGAAAGTAAATGGAGTGAAAAAATACGGAACATACGGTAAAGTACAGGCGATTGCAAAACGACCACGTTCATGAGCTGGTGGTGAAAGGGGAGAAAAGAGATGAAAAGAGAAAAAAAGTATCTATTTATTTTGCTGGGATTTTTAATGGCAATTTTGTATCTCCATCCGGTATCAGCACTGGCCGAGGAGGCTCAGAAAATTACAGTTTCTTATCAGTATATTGATGAGGATACTGGAGAAATTTTTAAAGAAGAAAAACGTAATACGGACAAGCAGGCAGGAAAAGCATATGAAGCCACACCGAGATGGGAAGAAAAGTATGGTTTTGAAAAAAAGGAAGTGGTACAAGAACGAATAGACGGAGATTCTGGAACTGCATATATGTTTGATCTTGGACATTCAAAAAATGTGTTGAAGATAGAACATCTCTCTGAAAATTCGGAAGAAAATGTGATCCAGCTATATTACAAAGAATATCATCTGTCAGACAGTGATCATACCTGCGTGGATGTAACTATTATGGATGAGGACGCGGATGTTGTTATAAAGAAAGAGACATTTGAAGTGAAAAAATCAGATCACTTTTATTATGATATTGATTTTATCATAAAAGATGAACAGGGCATCTCTTATCGTTATGACAGTCTGAGCACAGAAAACAGGGAGAGGGTTTTCAGTGCGAATGAAAATGCCATGCGAAATCAGGTAAAGCTGTATTATAAAAAAGGATCTATAAAACCAAACGAAGCCATTGTAGTAGTATATAAAGAGTTAGATCCAGTTGATACAGAATACTGTAAAAAGCAATTTATAGAGGGGCTTACGGTTGGCGATGATTTCTACTTGGACGATATTCATGTAAGTGGACAGGATAATGATAATGATTTGAGCGAATTAAGGCGATTATATGAATGTCATTATAGTTATGATTGGAAACTGAATGAAAAAATATATATCGAAAAACTTTCATCGAATCTGAATGATAATATTTTAAAGACATATCATCATTTGTATAAATTGTGTCCTGGAGATTATGCAGAAGAAAGTACAAAGGTAATATTGGAGTTTGTAGATGCAGACACCAGTAAAGCATTTAAAACAGATCAACGATTTACAAGTCCGGGGGCAAAAATTAACTACACAGCTGTACCGAATAAACTGACTGCCAGCAATGGAAATGTTTACTATTTTGATAAAGATCATGCAAATAATCATTTATCGATTACGGCAAAGAAAATCGAAAAAGGCAGCGATGTCTATAAAGCAGGCAATGTCATTCAAGCATACTACTTTACAAAGAAAAATCCGGGAGATTCTGCGGCGGTTCGTGTTTCTTATATGGATTCCGCTACTGGGAAACTGGTACGTCAGGAAGATAAAGATGGACTGATTGTTGGCGAGTCTTATTTGCATCAGCCGGAAGAAAGTTTTAAAATCGGTGATGTAACTTACACATACGATCAGGAAAATGCAAAAAACAAGCTGCAAATCGAAAATCTGAGCGGACATCCGGGCAAGGATGAGATTGTTATTTACTATAAGGCATCTGTGTCGGATTCAAATCTTGGTCAGAATCAGAATCTGTCAAAAATTAAAAAACTGGCAGCACCGAAAAAACTTCAGGCAGTGCGAACCGGTACAACCAAAGCGAAAATCACATTTAGGAAAGTGAAAAAGGCAGATGGTTATCAGATCAGCTATGCAGACAATAAAAAATTTCGCAAGGCGAAGAAACGGAGCACCGGAAAAACAAGTGTTGTCCTCAAAAAACTGAAAAAGAACCGGAAATACTATGTGCGTGTGCGGGCATATCAGAAAGTAAATGGAGCTAAGAAATATGGAACATACAGTAAAGTGAAGGTGATTGCAAAACGATAATACAATGATGCCAGGGGAGTGCGAAGCACGGAACAATCCGTAGGCATCATATTGACGAAATCCACCAGAACTCGGATTTGAGACTGGTGGATTTTTTTGTTGCTTTTTTCAAAAAAAATACTCTTGACAGATACCGTATGTGGGTGTACTATCAACATATGAACAATCGTTCAAATGTTTGCAGAAAGAGGGTGGAAACTTGGCAACGGAAGAACTGGAATGCTGTGAGGACTGCCAGATTCATCCGGATCGGCTGGATATTGTGAACAGCGGTATGCCGGAGGAAGAGGAATTATACGATCTTGCGGAATTATTTAAGGTATTTGGAGATTCGACGAGAATCCGTATTCTGTTTGTGCTGTTTGAAGCAGAAGTTTGTGTCTGTGATCTCGCAGAGACGCTTCATATGACACAGTCGGCGATCTCACATCAGCTTCGGATTTTAAAGCAATCCAAGCTGGTCAAAAGCAGAAGGGAAGGAAAGTCGGTTTTTTATTCTCTGGCAGACGGGCATGTGCGTACGATCATCGCACAGGGCCGCGAACATATTGAAGAAAAATAAAGAAGAAATATTATAAAAGGAGTGTTTTATCATGAAGAAAAAATTTAAATTACAGGATCTGGATTGTGCAAACTGTGCAGCAAAAATGGAAGATGCGATCAAAAAAATCCCGGGAGTCAACGATGCAAATGTCAGCTTTATGATGCAGAAAATGACCATTGATGCAGAGGATGACAAATTCGATGCGATCATGGAAGAAGTCGTACGTGTATGTGCAAAAGTAGAGCCGGACTGCAAGATCCTGATGAAATAGCATTGTGAGAGTTACTTTGTAACGGAGCAATTCGCAGGCATCAATTTTGATCCCAATATGAAAATAAGGTGAAAGAAAAGGGGGCAGCAGGGTGGATAGCGATATCCGACTGCTGCTTTCAAAAACGGAGGATTTTGGTATGACGGAAAAACAGAAAAAAATGCTGGGCCGCATTATTGCTGCATTTGTCCTGTTTGTTGCCCTGCTGATCGCAGAGCACACAGGAATGTTGGAGAACGTGAATGTGTGGATTCAGTTTGTGATTTATCTGGTACCGTATCTGATCATCGGGTATGATATCGTGTACAAAGCAGTTCGAAATATCAGCCACGGACAGGTTTTCGATGAAAACTTTCTGATGATGGTTGCAACCGTCGGAGCCTTTGGCGTACAGGAGTTTTCAGAAGCAGTAGCCGTTATGTTGTTCTATCAGGTCGGTGAACTGTTCCAGAGCTATGCGGTCGGCAAATCCAGACAGTCCATCTCCGCGATGATGGATATCTGTCCGGAATATGCCAACATTGAGCAGAACGGCGTGCTGACACAGGTCGATCCGGATGACGTGGAGGTTGGCGATATCATCGTAATCAAACCGGGCGAGCGTATCCCTCTGGACGGCGTGGTGATCGAAGGAGAATCGCTTGTTGATACCGCAGCATTGACCGGCGAGTCGGTTCCGAGAAGTGCAAAGGCCGGTGATGAGATCATCAGCGGATGTGTGAACGGAAGCGGTACACTGAAAGTAAAAGTTACGAAAGAATTTGATGATTCTACGGTTGCGAAGATCCTGGAGCTGGTAGAGAATGCAAGCAGCAAGAAAGCAAAAGTAGAGAACTTTATCACAAAATTTGCAAAATATTATACTCCGGTTGTCACGATCGGAGCTGTGGTTCTGGCACTGGTTCCTCCACTGGTTCTTGGGGGCGGATTTGCAGAATGGATCCAGAGAGCATGTATTTTTCTGGTTATCTCCTGCCCATGTGCACTGGTCATCTCGGTTCCGATGGGATTCTTCGGCGGAATCGGAGCAGCATCCAAAGTCGGTGTGCTGGTAAAAGGAAGCAACTATCTGGAAGCCGTTGCTGAGATGACAACGATCGTATTTGATAAGACCGGAACACTTACAAAAGGCGAATTTAAGGTTGCACAGATCCAGCCGCAGGGCATGACAGAGACAGAACTTCTGGAGATTGCGGCTTTGGGAGAAGGTTACTCTACACATCCGATCGCAAATTCGATCCGGGAAGCTTACGGCAAAACTCCGGATATGAAGCGTACAGAAAATGCAAATGAGATCGCCGGACATGGTATTTCCATCACGGTTGACAATAAAGCAATGCTGATCGGAAACGAAAAACTGATGAAAAAGGAAGGCATCGCTTACACCCCTTGCCAGAGCGGCGGAACCGTTGTCTATGTGGCATGTGACGGAAAATTTGCCGGAACTCTGGTGATTTCTGATACAGTAAAAGACGGTGCAAAAGAAGCCATAAGTGCTATGAAACAGGTTGGTGTCAAAAAATGCGTCATGCTGACCGGTGACCGCAAAGAGGCGGCTATGGAAGTGGCAAAAGAGCTTGGTATTGATGAAGTACATGCAGAACTGCTGCCGGCAGATAAGGTGGCACAGGTAGAACGCCTCCTGAGGGAAAAAACGAAGAAAGAAAAACTGGCATTTGTCGGAGACGGCATCAATGATGCTCCGGTACTGACAAGAGCGGATATCGGCATTGCCATGGGAAGCATGGGATCGGATGCAGCAATCGAGGCAGCCGATGTTGTGCTGATGGATGATGATGTCCGCAAGATCGCATCGATCGTAAGGATTTCCAGAAAAACACTGTTGATCGTAAAACAGAACATCGTTTTTGCACTCGGCGTAAAAGCAATCGTATTGCTGCTCGGAGCTTTTGGTGCAGCCAATATGTGGGAAGCTGTTTTCGCAGATGTCGGAGTTTCTGTCATTGCGATCCTGAACTCCATGCGTGCACTGAAAGAGAAGTAAGAAAAGGCAGACAGAAGAGAACGGTATAAAAAGAAAGAGACAAATCCAAAATCGGGTTTGTCTCATTTCTTCACTGTTCTTTTTGCATTTTTTTTATGTGGTTTTTCAAAGCGTCAAAGCTCTCTTTGCTGATTACGTGCTCGATGCGGCAGGCATCTTCCACGGCAGTTTTTTCGGAAACTCCCAGTTTCATCAGACAAGAGGAGATGAGCTGATGGCGTTCGTAGATCATTTCGGCGATTGCTCTGCCGGAATCGGTCAGATAAATAAATCCGGCCTTTGTCACTGTGATATGATTTTTCTCACGGAGATTTTTCATAGCGACGCTGACACTTGATTTTTTAAATCCAAGCTCATTGGCAACATCCACGGAACGGACCACCGGAAGCTGCTTGCTGAGCACTAATATGGTTTCCAGGTAATTTTCTGCTGATTCATTTACTATCATAAGTTGCTCCACCTCACGTTCTTTCCTATCGCAATAAGAAAAGTAAGTTTAGTATAGCATAGAAACAGAGTCTGGTCAAAGATATTTTTGTGAGAAATTGACAAAACTGTAACAAAGTTTATACTTTTTTCTTGACAGCTGCAAACATTTTTTATATGATATGCAATGTAGCGGAAGGCAAGGGGGCTTTGGGATACAGGCAATCGGCTTTTCGCTTCTTGCTATTCTAAAAACATTTTGATCATATGGAGGAATTAGAAATGAAAAAAGCAATGGCATTCTTACTTTGTACTGTAATGACAGCAGGTATGCTGGCAGGATGTGGCTCAAAAACAGCAGAGACAACTGCTTCTACAGAGACAGCAGCTTCTACAGAGACAGCAGCTTCCACAGAAGGCAGCGGTTCAGAAGCAGCAGAAAAGACTTCTGACAAAAAATGGGTTGTTGCAACCGACACGGTTTTCAAACCATTTGAGTATACCAATGATCAGAACGAATTCGTGGGAATCGACGTAGACCTTCTGGCAGCGATCGCAGAAGATCAGGGATTTGAGTATGAACTGCAGAGCCTTGGATGGGATGCAGGTGTTGCAGCTGTTCAGGCAGGACAGGCAGATGCTCTGATCGCAGGAGCAACGATCAAACAGGAACGTATCGATTCCGGATGGATCTTTTCTGATGGATATTATAACGCAACACAGACTTTCGTAGTATCTGAAGACAGCGACATCGCAAGCTACGAAGATCTGAAAGGCAAAAATGTGGCAGTAAAGAACGGTACTGCAGGTGCTGACTTTGCAAACAGCCTGAAAGATGAGTATGGATTTACCGTTACGGTATTTGAAGATTCACCGACGATGTATCAGGATGTTATCCTTGGCAACAGTGCAGCATGCGTAGAAGACACGCCGATCATGGCAGCTTCTATCAAAGAAGGTAATCTGGCACTGAAGATTCCGGAAGGTATGGAGAGC
Source organism: Hominisplanchenecus sp. (assembly GCF_046967715.1). Taxonomy (NCBI): domain Bacteria; kingdom Bacillati; phylum Bacillota; class Clostridia; order Lachnospirales; family Lachnospiraceae; genus Hominisplanchenecus; species Hominisplanchenecus sp. The sequence goes on along the minus strand of NZ_JBKVNQ010000028.1, from coordinate 28,013 downwards.
GACGGTGCACCTTACGGACTGGCAATCATGGACGAGAAAAACCAGGAACTGCTGGATATGTTCAACAAAGGACTGGAAGACATCAAAGCAAACGGTACTTACGATGAGATCATCGCAAAATATCTGGGCGAATAATCAGAAGAATAAAAAGGGCAACTCTTAGAGGATACCCTATGCATGGAAGCACGGGACCGGTTTTGGATTCCGTGCTTCTTACGCTATCACAAAATACCTTTTGACCAGGCAATAGATGTTATGATACAATAAATAACAGCAGAATCAAAAGCCGGAAAATGCACAGCAGTGTTTTAAGGTATTTTGAATCTCAATCTTATAAAAATACAAAGGAAGGAGAAAGAACATGATTGCAATTTTACAGTCTTACAGCTCCATGCTTCTTGGAGCACTCGGAAAGACTTTGCTTCTTACACTGCTGTCATTGCTTTTTGCCATGATCATCGGTATGATCTTTGCATTGATGAATGTAGGAAGAAACCGTGTACTGAACTGTATCGGTACCATTTATGTTGATGCGGTGCGAGGCGTTCCGCTGATCGTTCTGGCATATTTTATTTACTTCGGTGTGCCGTCCGGAATGAAAATGATGGGGGCGACCGATTTCAGGCTCAGTGCACTTCAGGCAGGTACGATCGCTCTTGCGATGAACTGCGGTGCCTATATGGCGGAGATCATCCGTGCAGGTATTCAGAGTGTGGACAAAGGACAGATGGAGGCGAGTCGAAGCCTCGGACTTTCCTATGCAAAAAGTATGCGGCTGGTTATCCTGCCACAGGCAATCCGTACGATGGTTCCGTCCATCATCAACCAGTTCATCATCACACTGAAAGATACCTCGATCCTGTCCGTTATCGGATTCCCGGAACTTACCAACATGGGTAAGACGATCGCCGGAAATACGTTCAAGAGTCTTCAGACCTGGGCGATTGTCGGTATCATGTACATGATCGTTATCGTAGCTTTGAGTAAGCTTGCGAAGAGAATCGAGAGGAGGATCGACCGTGGCAGATAAGACAGTAAAAGTACATGTTTCCAATTTAAAGAAAAGCTTTGGAAAACTGGAAGTATTGAAAGATATCAGCATGGATATCCATGAAGGTGAAGTGGTCGTACTGCTCGGACCTTCCGGAAGCGGTAAATCTACCTTTCTTCGATGCCTGAATCAGCTGGAAATTGCGACCGAAGGCGAGATCATTGTGGATGGAAACAATATCACAGACAAGCACACCGACATCAACAAAGTGCGTGAGAACATCGGGATGGTATTCCAGCATTTTAACCTGTTCCCGCACAAGACCGTTCTGGAAAATATCATGCTGGCTCCGGTAGAACTGAAAAAAATGACAAAAGAGCAGGCAAAGGAAAAAGGACTTCAGCTGTTAAAGCGTGTTGGCATGTTTGAGAAGGCAGATGTTTATCCGAATATGCTCTCCGGCGGACAGAAACAGCGTGTTGCGATCGCAAGAGCACTGGCGATGAGCCCGGATATCATGCTGTTTGACGAGCCGACCTCTGCACTGGACCCGGAGATGGTAGGAGAAGTTCTGAATGTTATGAAAGAACTGGCATCCGATGGCATGACTATGGTCATCGTCACACACGAGATCGGTTTTGCAAGAGAAGTGGCAGACCGTGTTGTGTTCATGGACGGAGGCTACATCGTAGAGCAGGGCACGCCGGAGGAAGTAATCCGCAATCCAAAAGAAGCACGTACCATTGACTTCCTGAATAAAGTTCTGTAAGTAGCATTCTTGAATGTTTATGCATAAAAATGCAGATAATATAATGATCTGGAAGGAGGAACAATATGAAAAAAATTATTACGATCAGCCGCGAATTTGGTGCCGGCGGCGGCGAAATCGGTCGAAAAGTGGCAGAGCGTCTTGGATATCATTATTATGATAAAGAGCTGATCCTGAGAAGTGCCGACACATCCAAGGTAGATGTGGAGAGTATGCGTCGCTGGGACGAGAAAGTTCCGGCCAATTTCGGATTTGCCCAGAGCCTGTTTAACTTTTACAACAAGCCGCTTAACGAGACCCTGTTTGAAGCACAGACAAAGGTGATCCGCGAAATCGGCGAGAAAGGCAACTGTGTGATTGTCGGCAGAAATGCCAATACAATCCTTAAAGAATTTGACGGCGGTCTGCATATTTTTGTCCATGCATCACCATACTGGCGTATGATGCGTATGAAAGACAAAATGCCGGATGCAACGGAGGCAAAGATCAGCGATGAGATCCGTTCCATTGACAAGACGCGTAAGAAGTATTGTTCTTACTATACCAATACCGAATTTGGTGTGGCAGATTATTATGATCTCTGCCTGAGCACTTCAACACTTGGCATTGATACTTGCGTCGATTTGATCTGCGACCTTGCACAAAAGTAAAGAATATCATCACAAGAAAGAGTATCTTCTGAAAAGGCAGCAAACAGCAGATAAACAGCAGAATGGTACATAAAAAGAGCATTTTCATCGAATCCACAAAGGGTGGTTTTCGTTGGAAATGCTCTTTTTTATGATCCTGAAAAATCAAGAATTTGATATCAGATCAAGTTTACAGATCATATTCTCCGATCACGCTGATACCGACACCGTAACCACCAGGTCCGATGTGGCAGGAAATGCTGAAAGAAAGCGAATCATAGTAGACATCCATTTCAGGGAAGGACGCAGAAAGCATATCTGTCCATTCTTTTTCCTGCTCTGCACTAAGACCGGCACCTGCAGCACCGAGACGCAGACGTTCTTTCGGGATACCCTGGAAACGGGTTTCAAAATCATTTTTCAGAGCTTCGATCATGCGAAGTTTGGCCTTTTTCATGCCACGCACTTTTGCAAATGCATCCAGACGTTCGCCCTGGATCGTCAGAACCGGTTTGATGTTGAGGACAGAACCAAGGGCAGCACCGGCAGCAGTCACCCGGCCGCCTCTTTTGAGAAATTCCAGTGTATCGACGGCAATGTAAATGCTGGAGTTGAAAGCATTTGTTTCCAGAAGTTCCTTGATCTTTGCAGCCGAAGCTCCAAGATCTGCGTAATGTTTGGCTTCCATTACGGAAATCCGCATGGTAACAGAGATGCGGTGGTTATTGGCTACCTGAACTTTGCCGTCATAATCCAGGGCAAGTCCCATAGCAGCTTCACAGGAAGCACTCAGCCCACTGGACATGGGAATATAGATAATTTCATCGTAACCGGAGTTTAAGATCTCATCCCACATATCCATGACATCGCCGGGGGATGGCTGTGAAGTAGATACGTTCTGATTGCCGGTCAGTGCGGCAAAAAAAGAATCGTGGGTAAGGTCAAGCCCTTCATAGTGTGTTTCTCCGTCGATGATCACCGGCATCTGCATCAGAAAAATGCCAAGGGCATCGGCCTCCTGTTTTGTGATACCACTGTTGGTGTCCGTCATAACGGCTGTTTTCATAGGTATGATCCTCCTTGTTTTTATCTATTAGGGTGCCGGAACGATTCCGGCTTATATCGGCTGCTCAATGTGTCCGCGTGCTGCCCCAGAAAAACAGAGCTACTGTTCCAGGACCGGTGTGACTTCCAATCGCAGTGCCGATAGAATGAATTTCTACTTTTCCATTTAAATTTGGAAAACGTGCCTCTACGAGATCTGCAACAGCTCTGGCATTGTCCATGCAGGCAGACTGCGAAATATAACATTTTCCATTGTATTCCAAACCATTATCCGCAAATTCTTCCATTTTGTCAACAATCGCACGGATAACTTTCTTTTTTGTGCGGATCTTCTGGCGTGGAATCAGCTTCCCTTCGTCATTCATGTTCAAAAGTGGGCAGATGCCGAGCAGACCACCGATGGTACCGGCTGTCTTGGAAATACGTCCACCTTTGATGTAAAAGGTAAGATCCGTAGAAAAAAACCAGTGATGCAGATTCAGGCGATGCTGCATTGCCCAGTCGTACAACTGTTCAAGTGTGTACCCGTTATCGCGAAGATCTGCGAGACGATTCATAAACAGACCATATCCGGAAGAAGCTCCGAGAGAATCTACAATATAAATCTTACGCTCCGGGTAGCGTTCTTCCAATGTCTCCTTTGCAATCATGGCGGAATTGATAACGCCGGAAATGCCGGATGAGAGCGTTACATGCAAAATATCTTTGCCCTCTTTCAGAAAAGACTCAAAATAATGTTCAAATTCATCGGCATTTACCTGCGAAGTCTTTGCGGAAGCACCGTTTTGCAGGGCAAGATAGAACTGATCAAACGGTACGGATTTTCCAAGATCATCTTCATATTCTTTGCCGTTCAGTTCATAATGAAAACATATATAAGAAATATTACGGCTGTTAAAATGTTCTTCTGTAAGATCTGCTGTAGAGCAGCAACTGAGAATAAAATCATTCATATGCATGAACCTCTCTGTTTTGTGGAATTTTATTTGCTGTTTATTGTAACACTTTTCAGTTAGGGATTCAATCTCAGAAATATTGAAAATATGGAACCTGAAAAACAGATGACTTGAAAATAGTTTTAAGACAGCTTGACAAATGTCGGTAAGGTTGGTAAGATACCGATAGAATATCAGAACACGTCGAAGAGACGAGTAGGATGCGGAAAGCTTCAGAGAGAAGTGCGTATGGTGTGAACACTTCAGCGGGAAACATCTGAAAACTACCTCTGAGTGGCCCCAATCCGGTCCGGTGACTCCGTTATCGTCAAATAAGTGGTTTTACAGTCTGCCTGAAATATTTTTAAATCAAGAGACAGACGGGACAAACAGGGTGGAACCGCGGGTAAGAAAACTCGCCCCTTGCATTGCGGATGTGCATTGCAGGGGGCTTTCGTTTTAAATAAAAGAAAGGAAGATAAAACGATGATTATTACATTAAAAGACGGATCAACAAAAGAATATGATCAGGCAATGAGTGTACTGGATATCGCAAAAGATATCAGCGAAGGTCTGGCAAGAGTGGCATGTGCCGGTGAAGTAGACGGCGAATTAGTCGATCTGCGTACCGTTGTAGACAAAGACTGCAATTTAAACATTCTGACTTTTGAAAGCGAAGGCGGTGCATGGGCATTCCATCACACCACTTCTCACATCATGGCACAGGCGATCAAGAGACTGTACCCGGGTGTAAAGCTTGCAATCGGACCTTCCGTGGCAGACGGATTCTACTATGATGTGGACAGTGAAACACCGCTGACAGCAGAAGATCTGGTGAAGATCGAAGCAGAAATGAAAAAGATTGTAAAAGAAGCTCTGCCGATCACACGTTTCACAAAGTCCAGAGAAGAAGCAATCGCATATTTCAAAGAAAAAGAAGAACCATATAAAGTAGAACTGATCGAAGACCTTCCGAAAGATGCCGAAATCAGCTTCTATCAGCAGGGTGAGTTCGTAGACCTCTGTGCAGGACCTCATCTGATGAGCACCAAACCGGTAAAAGCATTTAAGCTGACCAGCCTTGCAGGTGCATACTGGAGAGGCAGTGAGAAAAACAAGATGCTGACCAGAATTTACGGTACTTCTTTCACAAAGAAAGCAGATCTGGAAGAATATCTGAACCGTATGGAAGAAGCAAAGAAACGTGACCACAGAAAACTGGGCAAAGAGCTTGGACTGTTTATGATGCGTGAAGAAGGTCCTGGATTCCCATTCTTCCTGCCAAAAGGAATGGTTCTGAAAAATACACTGCTGGATTACTGGAGAGAGATCCACAGAAAGAACGGTTATGTGGAAATTTCCACTCCGATCATGCTTAGCCGCCATCTGTGGGAGACATCCGGTCACTGGGATCATTATAAGGAAAATATGTACACAACCGTCATCGATGACACGGATTTCGCAATCAAACCGATGAACTGCCCTGGCGGAATCCTGGTATACCAGTCAGAACCGCGTTCTTACCGTGATCTGCCGCTGCGTATGGGAGAGCTTGGACTGGTTCATCGTCATGAGAAATCCGGTCAGCTGCACGGACTGATGCGTGTACGCTGCTTCACACAGGACGATGCTCATATCTTTATGATGCCGGAGCAGATCCGTGACGAGATCAAAGGTGTAGCAAGACTGATCGATGAAGTATATCAGCTGTTTGGATTTAAATATCATGTAGAACTGTCCACCCGTCCGGAAGATTCCATGGGAAGTGACGAAGACTGGGAGATGGCTACGGAAGCACTGAGAGGTGCACTGGATGATCTGGGACTGCCGTATGTAGTAAATGAAGGAGACGGAGCATTCTACGGACCGAAGATCGACTTCCATCTGGAAGACTCCATCGGAAGAACCTGGCAGTGCGGTACGATCCAGCTTGACTTCCAGCTGCCGCTGCGATTCAACTGCGAATACATTGGTGCAGACGGCGAGAAACATCGTCCGATCATGATCCATCGTGTAGCATTCGGTTCCATCGAACGTTTCATCGGAATCCTGATCGAGCATTTTGCAGGTGCATTCCCGACCTGGTTATCCCCGGTACAGGTAAAAGTACTGCCGATCTCCGATAAATACATGGAATACGGTGAGAAAGTAAAAGCAGCACTGGAAGCAGCAAATATTCGTACTGAGATCGACACCAGAGCAGAAAAGATCGGATACAAGATCCGTGAAGCAAGACTTCAGAAGATTCCTTATATGCTGGTAGTAGGGGCAAAAGAGGAAGAAGAAAATACCGTTTCTGTCAGAAGCCGTTTCGCAGGAGATGAAGGTGCAAAGAGCCTGGATGACTTTATCGCAGCGATCACAGAAGAGATCAAAAACCGCGAAAACCGTAAAGTAGAGGTTGAAGAGCAGAAATAAAGAAATTGATTATACGTAAACAGGAAGCCTTGCTACCGTCAGATCGATCAGTTTTGCAGTGATACGGCTCTTCTGTTTAGCGTTCAGTTTCTTTCGTTGCCATCAGATTTTCGCTTCGGAGACATCTGGCAAGCCAAGAACTTTTGATAATGTGCAAAATGAACAATTCCCAAGAAGGCACTTTTACGTGCCCTTCGGGGAATTCGTTCATTTGCACATTCAAAAATTCTTCGCTTTCTCAGCGTAAATAATTCCGCATCGCCTTCAACGCCCCTTTCTCCAGGCGGCTGACCTGTGCCTGGGAGATGCCGACTTCATTTGCCACTTCCATCTGGGTTTTGCCTTCATAGAAGCGAAGCTTAATGATATGGCGTTCCCGCTCACCAAGCCGTTCTACGGCTTCCCTAAGAGAGATTGATTCAACCCAGTTTTCTTCTTTATTCTTTTTATCACTGATTTGATCCATCACGTAGAGAGAATCTCCGCCTTCGGTATAGACCGGGTCAAATAAGCTGACCGGCGTCTGGATGGCATCCATGGCGTAGACGATTTCTTCTTTTGCAATTCCGATTTCTGAGGCGATCTCGTTGATCGTCGGTTCTCGCAGATTCTTTTTCATATACCCCTCCCGGGCATAGATCGCTTTGTAGGCGGTATCCCGAAGCGAACGGCTGACACGCATGGCACTGTTGTCCCGCAGGTATCTTCGGATCTCCCCAACGATCATCGGTACTGCATAGGTGGAGAATTTTACCATGAGAGAAGGATCAAAATTATCTATGGATTTGATCAGACCGATACAGCCGATCTGAAATAAATCATCTGCATTTTCATTGCTTGCACCGAAACGTTTGATCACGCTGAGCACAAGACGCAGGTTTCCTTTGATAAAGGTTTCTCTTGCTGCCTGATCACCCGCTTTGATTTTAATAAAAAGAGCATCTTTTTCTTCTTGCGTAAGCATAGGAAGCTTCGCTGTGTTCACACCACATATCTCAACTTTATTAAGTGCCATATTCGAAATCCTCCTGATTTATATTCCTGATAAAAGAATTCTCCGTTTCGAATAGAAATATGCGATTTTGCAGAAAATATAAAAAATATCAGACCTTGACATGATAATCGCTGAAGGAAGAATGTCGCTGCAATCCACCGGAGATAGCAGCAGATGGAAAGCAGAATCTCGCTGCAGCACCCAGATTTGCAATTTGCAGGTAAAAGTGCTATAATGAAAAAACTATGGGGAGAAAAGGAGTACCGATGTTAAATAACAGAAAGAGCATGCTTGCATTGCTTCTCGGGATGTCCCTTGCAGTGACATTTCCGGTCGGCGTAGATGCCTCGGATAAGGGAGCGGACACCGCACAGGAGACGATGCAGGATTCTGAAAATACAACAGATTCTGTACAGGATACAGAGAACACGGAGAGCACGGAGAGTGAACCGCCGCAGCCGGAGACCAGAGCTACGGAAGCCGAGAGTGAGACGACGGCAGATACAAAGGCGGAAGAGACACAGGAGTCCGAAGAGATACAGACCGAAACGCAGCAGTCTGAGCCAGATGAGACAGATCCGGAGGATACAAAAGAGAAAGATCAGGACCTGGATGAAAAGGCAGCACAGCGTGAAAAGGAGAAAGAAAAGGCGAAAGACAAAAAGGATTCTTCCAAGAGTGAGAAGGATGCCATGTCGGAGCAGAAGTTCGATGAACGTTTTGAAAAGCTGGTGATCGATCCGGAAGAACTGGAAAAGTCGTTCCGTTTTGAGACGGTAGCAAAGGAATACGCTCTCGCAAAAGCGGATCTTAAGATCTATACAGCGAAAAACAGCCATGCAGACGTTGCCGGAACCCTTGCAAAGGACGGACTCTGTTATATACTCTGGAAAGGAAAAAACTGGTCTTATGTTGAGTCCGGGAATGTTCGTGGTTATGTAAAAAATAAAAACGTTCTGACCGGTGAGGTCGTAAGAGTCAAAGTGGCACTCAAAAAAGAAGGTTTTATGACACTTGCGAAAGCAAAAATCGATCCGAAGGAGAATCCGGCTTATGCCAGCGTGAAAAAGACCATTCAGGAGACGGTTGTAAAACGTGTCAATGCGGTCGCAAAGGAGAATGAGCTGAATGTGCGGGAAGAGAAGTCAACCGACGCACGCGTGGTTGGTGTGATCCCGCAGGGCGGACTTTGTTATATTCTTGCAGATCAGGGTCAGGAATGGTGCTATGTGGAGTCTGGTGATGTGCGTGGATTTGTAAAAAGCGAGCTGCTTCTGACCGGTAAAGAGGCAGATGCCATCGTAAAGGCGACAAAACGCAAAAATATGACTCTGGCAACGGAAGAGATCAGACCGGAGGAGAACAGAGCCCTTTATTATACGTTCACTTCCACACAGAAAGCACATTCGGAAAAGGTAAAGTATCTGGGCAAATTTAAGCTGACAGCATACTGTGCATGCCAGATCTGCTGCGGTGAGTTTGCGAATGGCATCACAGCAAGCGGTACCGTTCCGATTCAGGGACAGACGGTTGCCATGTACGGTGTTCCGTTTGGGACAAAGTTGATCGTAGATGATGTGGTTTATACGGTAGAAGACCGCGGCACACCGTATGGGCATATTGATATTTATATGGTAGATCACGAGGCAGCAGCGGCTTTTGGTACAAGAGAAGCAGATGTCTACCTTGGCAAATGATCAGGTTGCAGGTTGCTGTATCTTAAAGCAAAGCGGAAGAGGACAGATGTGCAGGAGGAAATCATTCGCATTTCTTCCTGCATTTTTCTTCTTCAATCTCGACCAGGATGATATCGGCACCGATCTGGCAGATACATTCCCAGGGAATGATGTATTCGGTATCGCGGCCGAGAAAACAGCAGATCTTTGCCGGACCGGGAACAATGATTGCTTTCACAAATCCGGTACAGATATCGATATCCACATCGCATACACAGCCAAGAGAACGGCAGGTACAGGTGTTGATCACTTCTTTCTGCCGCAGTTCACAGATTCGCATAAAATCCCCACACCTTCCTTTGAAATAGAACGAACCGATCGATGTACACAAGATAGCAGATGCTTTCGAAAAGTGTTTTTTCTATAGTTTATGCGATCCGGGCAGAAGAGGTTCCGCTTTTTGCGGGTATGCACAGTTTGGAAAGATGTATTGACAGTAAAAACAGGATTCGTTATACTTCACATTAGATGATTTATCTTAGTCGGAGAAGACTCCCACTTCTATAAGTGGCGAGCAACAAATTTGTCTTAGTGGGAGTGCAATCTCCGACTAAGATAAACGCTCCGCGAGAATGCACAGCGATTCTGTTGGGTAAATGTCAGCAAAGCTGACCAGAATCGCATGCCAAGTCTCACGTGCGTTCGACTTGAAACGAAAAGTACACCAGGCACAGTCAGGAGGAAAAAGATGAAATGTCCGTTTTGTAATCAGGATAATACCAGGGTAGTAGATTCAAGGCCTGCAGATGATAACTGTTCCATCCGCAGAAGGAGACTTTGCGATGCCTGCGGAAAGCGTTTTACCACTTACGAAAAGGTGGAAACGATCCCGCTCACCGTGATCAAGAAAGATCTGACAAGGGAACAGTATGACAGGTCCAAGATTGAAGCAGGAGTCGTAAGGGCATGTTATAAACGTCCGATCTCTGTACAGAGGATCAACGGGATGATCGATGAGATTGAAACGGAGATTTTCAATCGCGAAGAAAAAGAGATTGACAGCAAGACCATAGGGGAGATCGTTATGGACAAGCTCAAAAGCCTGGATGCGGTGGCGTATGTGAGATTCGCGTCAGTCTATCGCGAATTTAAAGATGTCAATACTTTTATGGATGAATTAAAGAAAATATTAGAGTAAGCAGATGTCAGACCTGAAAGTACGGAATGTGAAACGATCTGTATGGCATTTGGCAGAAATAAACGATCATGTGTGAGATTCACACAGAGAAATGGAGAAAGCATGAAGCGAAGAATAGAAGAGCTGATGAATGGAATATATGAATATAAGACTCCAGATCTTCTTTTTTCCTGTGATGAGATTCGTGCGGTGGTGAAACCAGGAGAAAAGTTTTTCGGCAGTTTTACAATAAAAAATAAAGAGCAGAAAAGGATCCGGGGATTTTTGTATTCTTCGGATGCACGCGTGGCATGTGAGCCGAGAGAATTTTCCGGGATTGAACCGAAGCTGTCTTTTGATGTAGATTTTACGGGAATGAAAGCCGGAGATGTGCTGGAAGGAAGTCTTACCGTCTGCACGAACATGGGAGAAAAAGCACTTCCTTTTTCTTTTGCGATCATGCAGAAAAAGGTGCAGCTTCCGGCAGGAGAGGCATTTACGCTGGATTCTTTTGCACAGCTGGCAAAGGAGCATTACGAGAAAGCGTATGCGATGTTCTGCTCCAGGAGTTTTACAAGGACGATCGAAAAGCAGTATCCGCAGTTTGAGGCTCTCAACCGCGGACTGAGGAGCAAGACCATGAGCATGGAACTTATGGAGGAGTTTCTGATCAGCACCGGGAAAAAGAGTGCCATAAAATATGAACTGAAAAAAGAAAGGCAGGAGTTTTCACAGATCGCTTCGGTCATTCAGGAGCAGATTGAGATCGTAAAGAACGGATGGGGCTATTCGCAGATCGAAGTCTTTTCGGATGCGGCATTTCTGCAGCCGGAGCAGAGTCTGATCCGCCCGGATGATTTTCTTGGAAGCAGTTTTACTCTGGATTATCTGATCGATCCGGCACGAATGCATGCCGGGCACAATTTTGGCCGGATCATCTTAAAAAGCGGAAACTGGAAGAAAACCTTTGAAGTGACTGCACGCAAATTTACCGCAAAAGAGATCGATCACAGAGCTCATATCCAGAAAAAGGAGATTGAGCGTCTCTACCGGGATTATCTGGATTTTCGCTTAAAGAAGATCAGCTTAAATACCTGGATCGCCAGAGCGGAAGATGCTTTTGCACGCTATGAACAGGCAGGCGGAGAGGATATCATGATGAAGCTGTATCAGGTACAGATCTATTTTGCGGCAGATCAGCCGGAGATCGCCTGTCCTTTGCTTGAAAAGCTGGAGCAGAAACGGAGGATCTCAGACCGTCCGGCCGTGCAGGGCTATTATCAGTATCTGACGACTCTTTATGATAAAGATGAGAAATATATTGATTATATCGAAAGCAAGATCCAGGATCTGTACCTGAAAAATCAGGAAGAATGGCTGCTTCAGTGGGTGCTGTTATATCTGAAGGAGAATCTTCTGCAGCATCCGTCACAGAAACTGGAAGCAATCCGAAGACAGTATAAAATGGGCTGCCGCAGCAGACTGATGTATCTGGAGGCGTTCACGCTGTTTCGGAAGTCACCGCTTCTGTTAAAGAAGCTGGATGATTTTGAGATTCAGGTGCTGCGTTTTATCTGCCGCAACGATCTTCTGGATAAAGAACTCGTGATGCAGGTGGCAGATACTGCCGGACGGCAGAGACGTTATGATGCGACCATGTATCAGATCCTGTGCCAGTGCTATACCAAGTATCCGTCAAAGAGTGTGGTCAGTGCGATCTGCAGTCTGCTGATCAAAGGACATAAAGTGGGTGCTGCTTATTTTAACTGGTATGAAAAGGGTGTTGCCGAAGGACTGCGTCTGACCGGATTGTATGAATATTATGTGGAGTCCATGGGAAAAGAACGGACAGGACTCCTGCCGCAGATGGTGCGGATGTATTTTTCCTATGAGAACAGCAGCCTTGATTATGTGAAAAAGGCAGTTTTATATAAAAATATTATAGACAATAAAGAACAGGATCCAAAGACCTACGACAGCTATCGTGCGGCGATCGAGAAATATATGGTGGATCAGCTGATGGCAGGACGCATGAACCGCGAGCTGGCGTGTATTTATCAGGAGTTTCTCACAAAATCCATGTTAAATACAAGGATGACGGAGAATCTTTCCCATGCACTTTTCACCTGTGAGATCTGCTGTAAAGATCCAAATGCATCCGCAGTTGCCGTTGTCCACAGACAGCTCGAAGAGATCCAGACGGTGATCTTCTCCAAACATACGGCAAACGTGCAGATCTATACGGAAGATGCCTGTATTTTTATCATCGACCGCGAAGGAAGATGGCATACAAAAGGATTTGATTATACCATTACCAGACTGCTTAAGGGCAGTGATATGTTTTCTATGTGCCGCAGGATCGCACCGGACAGTCCGGGATTTCTGCTGTATTCCTGTACAGAAGCACAGAGATCAAGGGATATCACACAGGAGAAGATCCGAGACTTTTTCGGCATGCTGGAGTTCGTGGATGTAAAAGAAGACTACAAGCAGCAGCTAAGAAAAGAAATCCTGGAGTATTATTATGATAATCTGCAGGATGATACGCTCTATGAGCACCTGCACGATATGGATCTTGAGGTTTTTGCGGCGGTGGATAAGGCAAAGACGGTGGAACTTCTGGTCAGAGAAGGCATGTGCAAAGAAGCATTCCTTCTGGTATCCAGGTTCGGACCGGAAGAGATCCCGCTTGGCGTTCTGGTGCGTCTGTGCAGCCGCAGGATCTTGGAGCAGGGACCGGAAGAGGACGAAATGCTGCTCTATCTGTGCCATTACTGTTTCTGCCACGGAAAATACGATGAGGCCATTCTTTCTTATCTGCTCTCAGGTTACGACGGACCGATGGAGACGATGAAGACCCTGTGGAAAGCCGGCAAGAATTTTGACCTGGATACCATGGCACTGGAAGAAAAAATCCTGATCATGCTGGCATTTGAGCGGACGGGCATGGAAGAAACGGAACCGATCTTTGAATCCTACCGCCGGAAGTATGGCAAGAAGATGTTGCTTGCGGCTTATCTGAATCTGATGTCTTACCAGTATTTTGTGAAAGGGATGGACGTGCAGAAGCCGGTTTTTGCTGAGATTGAGCGAAGGATGAATGCATCCGAATCCGTTGATCCGGCATGCAGACTGGCTTATCTCAGGTACCGTACCGAATGTGGGGAAGCTTCCGAAAAGCAGCTGATCCTGATGTCACAGATCCTTCAGGAGTGCGGCGATAAGCATATGTGCTTTGGATTCTTTGAAAAGCTGCCGGTGTCTCTGATGCGTACCCTTCAGCTTATGGACCGCAGCATCATCGAGTACCGCACCGATCCAAAGGCAATCGTGATGCTGACGTACACGCTGGAAAATCAGGAAGAAGGCACTTCCGTGGAGCATACGGAAATGCTGCATAATGTATACGAAGGTATTTTTGAGAAAGATTTTACCCTGTTTTACGGTGAAAAAATGGTCTGCATGATTCATGAGGAAAAGGACGGGAAGAAAACGCAGTCCGGTCCGTTTACACTGCTGCCAAGGACAGAAATGCCGGAAGATAACGACATGCAGAGCCGTTACGGTATGTTAAATGAGATGTGCAGAGCATTTGTACAGAAAAAGGAAACGGAGTTTAAGGCACAGGCAGAAGAATATCTGAAAAAAGAAAGTCTGGCAGAGCATTTTCTGCCGGTCAGATAAAAGCGGACAGAGAAAGGAACGACAAGTATGTTGGCAGAACATGGCAATATTTCAGTGGGAATTGATCTCGGACGGGATTATTCTCAGATTGCATTTTGCAGTAAATCTGACCGTGCACCGCTGATGGTCATGCAGTCAGAGGAGGAAAAAGAAGAAAACGATTACCTGATCAGGACACCGGTCGATCTGTTCTCTTTGGTCGAACGGAAAGATGCCAGAGGCGTGGAAGTACTGTATCAGTTTTTGAAAGAATGTTTTGCATTGTTAAAAGGTGCAGGGTCTGTGGAACATATGACGGTTATGGTGACGATGCACGAGATGAAAGGGATCTGGGCAGATGTGATCCGCACGGCACTTTTAAAGCTTGGCATACCGTCCTCAGCCATTTTTTTGCAGGGACATCTGGAGAGCTTTTATACCTATCTGATGAACCAGAAAAAAGAGCTTCTGACGTATCATGTCGCATTACTGGAATACGAAAGAGACTGCATCACGGCATGGCATTTCTGGCTGGAGCGAAAGACAAAACCGGTGCTTGCAAAGACGGAAAAATGTTTCCGGCTGTATCTGGACAACAAAGCAAGAAAAGGACGCGGGGACGAAGAGTGGGGGATCCTCAGGGATTCGCTTCTGCATAAAAATCTGGAGAAAATGTTTGAAAACACGCCGTTTTCTGCCGTTTATCTGGTCGGCAGAGAGTTCGAAGGGGAATGGATGGACAAATCTTTTCGTTTTCTGTGCAGAAAACGGAGAAGTTTTCGCGGAGACAATCTCTACACCATGGGAGCCTGCTATGCGGCAATGGAAGAAAACGGGGCGACGGCCTGCAAAGATACGCTCTATCTGAGCGATGACATGATACAGCACAATCTCGGAATGTGGATGGAAATCCGCGGTCAGGAAGGCTATTATCCGCTGGTGAATGCCGGGATCAACTGGTATATGGCGAGACATACCTGTGAATTTTTGCTTGGCGATGAAAAGGAAGTCGTGATCTACTCCAGAACGGTCCGGGGAGAAGAAATGGAACACACCCTGGCTCTTAGCCAGCTTCCGGATCGACCGAGACGGGCAACCAGACTGCGGCTCGACATTTCCTTTACCGCACCGGACAGATGCAGGGTGCGGGCGGAGGATCTTGGACTTGGTGAACTGTATCCGTCTTCCGGTAAAATCTGGGAAGCAAATATCAGCCTTTCCTGAAAAGGGGAGGAAAGGGAGGAATGATGGCAATGTATCAGTTGTGTCGTGCGAAAGCGGCGAAACATCCGTTTTATATCGAGAGTATTGATATCAATATTTATACAATAGAAGAATTGTGCTTTTATCTCTGGAAGAATGTAAGTCTTTTGGATGAGAGCATTCTGAATGAAAAACTGTGTGACTGGCTGGAAGGAGAGCTGGGCATGCAAAGGCTGGCGTTCCATCTTCGTGAGAAACTGAAAGACGCAGAGAGTATTGCGGAGCTGGTGCTGCCGGTTTTCCGGGAAGTACGTTATCTGAATGCGGCTGAGATGTATGCGGTAAAAGAGCAAATTGGCAAGCTGGAGGTACAGACGGAGGATATCCGCAGGAAGATCCGTGCGGATCTGCTGGTCAATTACGGCATGTATTCCGGGGCGGTCAGCCTTTACCGTCAGATCCTGCAAAACCGCAATCAGGGGAAAACAGGGCTTCAGTTTTATGCAGGCGTACTGAGCAATATGGCGGGGGCGTACGGAAGGATGTTCCTGTTCCGCGAGGCCGCAGACTGTCTGTGGCAGTCTTATGAGATGGTACGCTCCAATGCGGTGTACCGCAGTTATCTGGCAATTTTGCCGCTGTATCTGTCGGAAGAAGACTATAAAAAGCGTCTCGAAGAGCTGAAAGTGCCAAAAGAACAGCTCGACAAGATCGAAGAAGAGAAGCAGGAAGTACTGGCAAAGGCAGAAAAAATGCAGAAGATCGAAAACGCCGGTCAGGAAACACTGGCAAGGTTTTTACAGGAAGAAAAAAGAAAATATCATAAAAGCAGAAGATAAGTTGACATCGCCCTGATAATGTGATAGTATTTGATTACTTTACCACGGTAGAGTGGTCACATACAGCAGTAAAACAGGGGAAGACCCCTTGAAATACAAAAAGAGAGAGGATGGCAATATTATGAAAAAAAGAGCAGTCAGCGTTATGTTAACAGCAGCAATGGTATCGGCAATGTTGGCAGGATGTGGTTCCAAGAATGCAGAGACGCAGTCCGCAGCAGATACAACAGCAGAAAGTGCTGTTTCCGGAGACGAAACATCAGCCGATACACAGGCAGCAGATGCAGAAACTACCGATGCCAGCAAGACAGATGGCACGTTCACCGTTGGATTTGACCAGGATTTCCCACCGATGGGATTTGTCGGAGATGACGGAGAGTTTACCGGGTTTGACTTGGAGATGGCAGCAGAAGTTGCAAAACGTCTGAACCTTACGATTGCATATCAGCCGATTGCCTGGGATGCAAAAGACATGGAGCTGGATGCCGGAACGATTGACTGTATCTGGAATGGCTTCACCATGAATGGCCGTGAAGACGACTATGAGTGGAGCAAGCCTTATATGAAAAACAATCAGGTCTTCGTTGTACGTGGAGATTCGGACATCAATTCTGAGGCAGATCTGGCCGGAAAGAACGTAGAAGTCCAGACGGATTCCAGTGCGGAAGCAGCACTGAACGACAACAGTGAGCTGACTTCCACGTTTGGAAGCCTGACACCGGTTGCAGATTACAACACGGCATTTATGGATCTGGAATCCGGGGCAGTGGATGCGATCGCAATGGATGACGTTGTGGCAAGTTATCAGATCACAAGCCGTAAGGCAGATTTCAAAGTCCTGGATGATGTGATCGCAGCAGAAGAATATGGCATTGGCTTCAAAAAAGGTAATACCGGGCTGCGTGATAAAGTTCAGGCAACACTGGAAGAGATGGCGGCAGACGGAACGGCTGCAAAGATTTCCGAGAAGTGGTTCGGAAAAGACATCACAACGATCCAGTAAATCAGACAGAGAACAAAAGGCGGGCTGTTGCATCTGCGGCAGCCCTTTTTATGCGGACAACGAACCAAAGTGTATTTCTCATGGTTTTACGCAAAGAAAGGAGAAGTTATTATGGGTATCAGCCAGATGCTTATGAAGCTGGCAGAGGGTATGGCGACGTCCTGCTGGATTTTCGGGATCACACTGCTTTTTTCCCTGCCACTTGGTATGGTCATAGCGTTTGGACGAATGTCAAAAAAACGTATTGTTCAGGGGATTACAAAAATTTATATTTCAATCATGCGAGGCACACCGCTGATGCTGCAGCTGATGGTTGTCTATTTCGGACCGTATTATCTGTTCGGGATCAAAATTTCACCGTTTTACCGAAACATTGCGGTGGTGATCGGTTTTGTGCTTAATTATGCAGCTTATTTTGCGGAAATCTATCGAAGCGGAATCGAATCCATGCCGGTTGGACAGTATGAGGCGGCAGAGATTTTAGGATACAGCAAAAGTCAGACATTTTTACATATCATTCTTCCGCAGGTGATCAAACGCATCCTTCCGTCGGTGACAAACGAAGTCATCACACTGGTCAAGGATACTTCTCTTGCCTTTGTGATTGCCGTATCGGAGATGTTTACGATCGCAAAGGCACTGGCATCTTCACAGACCAGTATGGTTCCGTATGTGGCAGCCGGTATTTTCTACTATGTATTTAATTTTCTGGTTGCATGGATCATGGAGAAGATCGAGAAGCATCTGAGCTATTATCGTTAGGAGGGAATCTATGAATTATCTGGAAATGAAGCATATAAAAAAGCATTTCGATGAACTGGAAGTGCTCAAAGATATTTCCCTGAATGTCAGAGAGGGACAGGTCGTAGCAATCATCGGTCCGTCCGGATCGGGCAAATCAACGCTGCTTCGCTGTGCGACCATGCTTGAAAAGATCGATGATGGAGAGCTTTCTTATCTTGGGGAGCGTGCCGCTTACAGTCAGAACGGTGAGGCGGTCTATGAAGCACCGGGCAAACTGAAACAGCTGAAAAGTTACTACGGGCTGGTTTTTCAGAACTTTAACCTTTTCCCGCATTACAGCGTGATGAAGAATATCTGTGATGCACCGATCCGTGTGCAGAAAAGAGAGAAAAAAGAAGTGCAGGAGCAGGCGAAAGTGCTGCTGAAAAAAATGGGACTGGAAGATAAGGCAGATGCCTATCCGTATCAGTTATCCGGCGGACAGCAGCAGAGAGTTTCGATCGCAAGGGCACTGTGCATGAATCCGAAGATCCTGTTCTTTGATGAGCCGACTTCAGCTCTCGATCCACAGCTGACCGGGGAGATTTTAAAGGTCATCAAAGATCTGGCGGCAGAACATATGACGATGGTCATCGTAACCCACGAGATGAATTTCGCAAAAAATGTGGCAGATCATATCGTATTTATGGAAAATGGCGTGATCGTGAAAGAAGGAGCACCGGAAGAACTGTTTACATCGGACAATCAGCGAATCAAAGAATTTCTTGGAAAGTTCCAGGATTAAAGAGGATATTGACGCAAAAACAGGCAGAGAGAAAAAGAAATTTCTCTGTCTGTTTTTTGCAGTAGATTTTTGTGCGGTTGTCATGTATAATAAAACGAGGCATGGGACAAGTGGGCACAAAACGGATGTATGCATGCGGATTTGTGTCTGCAAGGACCACGTAGGTCTCCGGCCGTACAGCAGTCGGAGACGGAAACAGGATGTACGTAAGAAAACAAAACGACAGGAGAAGCATATGAGTAAAAGAAATGATATTCACAAGGTACTGATTATTGGTTCCGGCCCGATCATCATCGGACAGGCATGCGAATTTGATTACTCCGGTACACAGGCTTGTAAAGCACTGCGTCAGCTTGGATACCAGATCATTCTGGTAAACTCCAATCCGGCAACGATCATGACGGATCCGGAGATTGCGGATGTCACTTACATCGAGCCGCTGAATGTGGAACGACTGGAGCAGATCATTGCAAAAGAGCGTCCGGATGCCCTTTTGCCGAACCTTGGCGGACAGTCCGGACTGAACCTCTGTTCTGAGCTGGCAGCAGCCGGTGTTCTGGACCGTTACGATGTGAAAGTAATCGGTGTACAGGTAGATGCCATTGAACGTGGAGAAGACCGCATTGAGTTTAAAAAGACCATGAACAAGCTCGGTATTGAGATGGCACGCAGTGAAGTTGCCTACAGCGTGGAAGATGCTCTGGCGATCGCAGACAAACTGGGTTATCCGGTGGTACTGCGTCCGGCTTATACCATGGGCGGAGCCGGCGGCGGTCTGGTATACAACGTAGAAGAGTTAAAGACGGTCTGCGAACGCGGTCTGCAGGCGAGTCTTGTGGGACAGGTTCTGGTCGAAGAGTCCATTCTCGGATGGGAAGAGCTGGAGCTGGAAGTCGTCCGTGATGCAAAGAATAACATGATTACCGTATGCTTCATTGAAAATATTGACCCGCTTGGCGTGCATACCGGAGATTCTTTCTGTTCTGCACCAATGCTGACGATCTCAGAAGATGTTCAGAAAGAGCTGCAGAGACAGGCTTATAAAATCGTAGAAGAAGTAGAAGTGATCGGCGGTACGAACGTACAGTTTGCACACGATCCGAAGAGCGGACGTATCATCGTCATCGAGATTAATCCGAGAACTTCCCGTTCTTCCGCACTTGCAAGTAAAGCAACCGGATTCCCGATCGCCTTGGTTTCCGCAATGCTGGCTTCCGGTCTGACACTGGATGAGATCCCGTGCGGCAAATACGGCACACTGGACAAATACGTGCCGGACGGCGACTATGTGGTAATTAAATTTGCAAGATGGGCATTTGAGAAATTCAAAGGCGTTCAGGACAAACTCGGCACACAGATGCGTGCAGTGGGCGAAGTCATGAGTATCGGCAAGACTTACAAAGAAGCATTCCAGAAAGCAATCCGCAGCCTGGAGATCGGACGTTACGGCCTTGGATTTGCCAAAGATTTCCATGAAAAGTCAAAGGAAGAACTGCTGAAAATGCTGTCTGTTCCGACCAGCGAACGTCAGTTCATCATGTATGAGGCACTGCGTAAACATGCAACCGTGGATGAGCTGTTTGAGCTGACCAAGATCAAACATTATTTTATCGAGCAGATGAAAGAGCTGGTGGAGGAAGAAGAAGCTCTGCTTGCAGACAAAGGCAGTGTTCCTTCAGAAGAAGCTCTGCGTCAGGCAAAACTGGATGGATTCTCTGATAAATATTTAAGCCAGATCCTGGAAGTGACCGAAGAAGAAATCCGCAATGCACGTATCGGCTACGGCATCGAAGAGGCATGGGAAGGTGTTCACGTAAGCGGAACCAAAGGCAGTGCTTATTACTATTCTTCTTATCATATCAAGGATGAGAGCAAAGCAAGTGACAATAAGAACAAGATCATGATCCTCGGCGGCGGTCCGAACCGAATCGGACAGGGTATCGAATTTGACTACTGCTGCGTACATGCTGCAATGGCTCTGAAAAAGGCCGGATTTGAGACGATCATCGTAAACTGCAACCCGGAAACGGTATCAACAGACTACGATACATCTGATAAACTGTATTTTGAACCGCTGACATTGGAAGATGTTCTGAGCATTTACAAGAAAGAGAAGCCGCTCGGTGTGATCGCACAGTTTGGCGGA
This sequence comes from Hominisplanchenecus sp., assembly GCF_046967715.1. NCBI lineage: Bacteria > Bacillati > Bacillota > Clostridia > Lachnospirales > Lachnospiraceae > Hominisplanchenecus > Hominisplanchenecus sp. The sequence continues at coordinate 6,977 of NZ_JBKVNQ010000028.1, read as the reverse complement.
CAGACACCGCTGAACCTTTCCGCAGAGTTGGAAAAATACGGCGTGAAGATCCTTGGTACTTCACCGGCTGTCATTGATATGGCAGAAGACCGTGACCTGTTCCGTGCAATGATGGACAAACTTCAGATCCCGATGCCGGAAGCAGGCATGGCAGTAGATGTAGATGAGGCACTGGCGATCGCAGAACGCATCGGCTATCCGGTTATGGTACGTCCTTCCTATGTACTTGGCGGACGCGGCATGGAAGTTGTATATGATCCGGAAAATCTGAAAATTTACATGGAAGCAGCAGAAGGTGTGACACCGGACCGTCCGATCCTGATCGACCGTTTCCTGCGTCATGCAATGGAGTGCGAGGCAGATGCGATCAGCGACGGCGAACATGCTTACGTACCGGCTGTTATGGAGCATATCGAGCTTGCCGGTGTACATTCCGGAGACTCCGCATGCATCATTCCGTCCAGACACATTTCCGAAGAAAACTTAAAGACGATCAAAGAGTACACGAAGAAAATTGCAGAAGAGATGCATGTCAAAGGTCTGATGAATATGCAGTATGCGATCGAGGACGGCGTTGTCTATGTGCTTGAGGCAAATCCGCGTGCATCCAGAACGGTGCCGCTGGTTTCCAAAGTATGTGCAATCTCTATGGTACCGCTGGCAACCGAGATCATCACTTCTGAGTTTACCGGGAAAGAGTCACCGATCAAAGATCAGAAAGACCGCGAGATTCCGTATTACGGTGTCAAAGAAGCAGTCTTTCCATTCAATATGTTCCAGGAAGTAGATCCGCTGTTAGGACCGGAAATGCGTTCGACAGGTGAAGTGCTCGGACTGGCACAGAGCGTCGGCGAAGCTTACTTCAAAGCACAGGAAGCAACCAAGAGTCCGCTTCCGCTCTCAGGAACCGTTCTGATCAGTGTCGGCGACCGTGAGAAAGCAGAAGTTGCAGAAGTGGCAAAACGTTTCCACGAAGCAGGTTTTGCGATCATTGCAACCAGGCATACAAAAGCGATCATTGAAGAAGCAGGCATTCCGGCAGAGTTTGTATACAAGATGTCAGAGGGTCGCCCGAATATCTATGATATCATCACTAACGGCAAAGTCGATCTTGTTGTAAATACACCGAAGGGTGAAGAAGAGGGACCGGATGACAGCTATGTGAGAAGAGCCTGCATCAAGAGCCGTGTTCCGTATATTACGACCATGGCAGCAGCTCTTGCAAGTGCAGAAGGTATCCTGACGGTTCAGAAACAGAGCAGCAGAGAAGTTGTTTCCCTGCAGGATCTGCATGCAAGGATCAAATAAGAGCCTGTGTTATAAAAATAACAGGAGAAAGAAAAAATGGAGAAAAAAATCATTCAGGTGGACGAGAAAGTACCTGTAAAGATGCTGATCCCGCTGAGTCTTCAGCATATGTTTGCCATGTTCGGAGCATCGGTGCTGGTACCGTTTCTGTTTGGAATCAGTCCGGCGATCGTGCTTCTGATGAACGGTGTCGGCACACTGGTCTTTATCGTTGTAACAAAAGGAAAAGCACCGGCGTACCTGGGTTCCAGTTTTGCATTTCTGGTTCCGGCGGGGCTGGTCATTGAGAAATTCGGTTACCAGTATGCACTGGGAAGCTTTGTTGCCATCGGATTTGGTGGTATCATTGTTGCACTGATCATTCGGAAATTCGGCACAAAATGGATTCATATCGTGTTGCCGACAGCAGCCATGGGACCGGTTGTAGCCCTCATCGGGCTGGAGCTTGCGGGAAATGCCGCAAGCAATGCCGGCCTGCTGGATGAAGTGATTGATCCGAAAAACGTGATCGTTTTTCTGGTGACACTTGGCGTTGCCGTGTTTGGACAGATCCTTTTTCGCGGGTTCCTCGGTGTGATCCCGATCCTGATTGCGATTATTTCCGGCTATGTGGCAGCTGCGGCGTGTGGTATCCTCGATTTTACGGAAGTTGTACAGGCATCCTTCTTCGCACTGCCGAATTTCCAGTATCCGAAGTTTAACCTGGAAGCGATCATGACGGTATTTCCGGCACTGCTTCTGGTCGTGTCGGAGCATATCGGACATCAGGTTGTGACAAGTGAGATCATCGGAAGAGATCTTTTAAAAGAACCGGGACTGCACAGGACTTTGTTCGGTGACTTCTTTTCCACCATGCTTTCCGGTCTGGTAGGATCGGTGCCGACCACGACATACGGTGAAAACATCGGTGTCATGGCGATGACCGGTGTCTACAGCGTGCAGGTGATCGGCGGGGCGGCCGTTTTATCCATCTGCTGTTCCTTCCTTGGTAAGCTCTCCGCACTGATCAGCACGATCCCGGGTCCGGTTATCGGAGGGGTATCCTTCCTGCTTTACGGTATGATCGGTACATCCGGTATCCGTCTGCTGGTAGACGGAAAAGTAGATTACAGCCGTTCCAGAAATCTGGTGCTCACATCGGTAGTATTTGTGACAGGGCTTTCCGGCATTGCACTGAAGATCGGCAATGTGGAAATGACAGGAATGGTACTGGCATGCGTTGTTGCTATGGCAATGAGCCTGGTATTTTATATTCTTGATAAATTCGGACTGACAAACGATCAGCCGCAGAAATAAAAATGAACACAGCGGCAGGCTTCTCTTGCGGGAGCCTGCCACAAACAGGAGGTAAGAAAGATGAATCAGGTAATTATTCCGGAAAACTATCATTCCGTGCTCTCTATGTATGAGACACAGGATGCAATCGGGATCATCAAAGAAATGATGCAGAAGAAACTCTGTATGGCACTGCGTTTGAAAAGAGTCACAGCTCCGCTGTTTGTAGATCCGGCATCCGGACTGAACGACGATCTGAACGGAGTGGAACGACCGGTTTCTTTTGAAATCCCGGCAGCTGGCGTGGAGGCACAGGTTGTACATTCTCTGGCAAAATGGAAACGTATGGCGCTTTACCGCTATGATTTTCGTGTTGGAAAGGGGATTCTGACAGACATGAATGCCATCCGCAGAGACGAGGAGCTTGATAATCTTCACTCCTGTTACGTGGATCAGTGGGACTGGGAGAAAGTCATCGACCGCAGCGACCGCAACGAGGACTACCTGAAAGCCGTTGTCAAGAGAATTGTCGGCGTGATCTGCAATACCCTGGATGAGCTGAAATACTATTATCCGCAGCTGGAGCTGGAACTGAACCGTGATGTTGCATTTGTCACAACACAGGAGCTGGAGGACCGTTATCCGGATCTGACACCGAAGCAGCGTGAAAATGTGTTTGTAAAAGAACACGGAACTGCTTTTATCATGAAGATCGGTGACAAACTGAAGTCCGGTGAGCCACATGACGGCAGAGCACCGGACTACGATGACTGGGCACTGAACGGAGATATTCTGTTCTGGCATGAGACACTGGGCTGTGCCCTGGAGGTATCTTCCATGGGAATCCGTGTCGATGCAAAATCTCTGGCAGAGCAGCTGACAAAAGCAGGATGCGAAGATCGAAGAGAACTTTTGTTCCACAAAATGCTTCTGGAAGAGAAACTGCCTCTGACGATCGGTGGTGGTATCGGACAGTCCAGAGTCTGCATGCTTCTGCTCGGTAAGGCACATGTCGGCGAAGTACAGGCATCGATCTGGGATGAAGAGACACTGAACGCATGTGAAAAGGCAGGAATCTGCTTGTTATGATCGATCAGAAATGCCGTCTCTGTCCGCGGGAATGTAAGGCAGAGAGGGAAAATGGACAGATGGGTTTCTGCGGTATGACAGGAAAAGGCATCAGGGCGGCGAGAGCTGCCCTTCATTTTTGGGAAGAACCATGTATTTCCGGGAAGGGCGGTTCCGGTGCCGTCTTTTTTGCAGGCTGTACCCTGCGTTGTGTTTACTGTCAGAACCGCGAGATCGCAGCCGGGAGGATGGGAGAGGAGATCAGCCTTTCACGCCTGGTGGACATCTTTTTTGAACTCAAAGAACAGGGAGCGGAAAATATCAATCTTGTCACACCGAGCCATTATGCGGACAAGATCATGTCCGCAATCCGTATGGCAAAAGAGAGAGGATTTGACCTTCCGTTTGTTTATAACTGCAGCGGATATGAGAAAGTGGAAGTCTTAAAACAGCTGACTGGCCTGATTGATATTTATCTTACGGATTTTAAGTATATGTCGCCGGAAAGTGCCCTGCGATATTCGCATGCCAAAGATTATCCAAAGGCGGCAAAGGCGGCACTTGCCGAGATGATGCGTCAGCAGCCGCAGACGATATACGATGAACATGGCATGATGAAGCGTGGTGTGCTGGTCCGCCATCTGCTTTTGCCGTCGCACCGTAAGGAAGCAGAAGAGGTGGTAAAATATGTATACGATACTTATAAAGATCAGGCGGCGATCAGCCTGATGTGTCAGTATACACCGCTTGGCGGACTTGATAACTATCCGGAACTGAATCGGAGAGTGACAAAAAGAGAGTACGAAAAGCTGCTGGATTTTGCTGTCGAACTTGGCGTGGAGAACGGCTACATGCAGGAAATGGAAAGTGCGAAAGTTTGCTATATTCCACCGTTTGACGGAGAGGGCATAAAAGCATAAAATATGCAGTAATTTGACTTTCTATGCATCAATTCCGTTGACATTACTTTGAAACAGTGTTAAACTCAGACGCAGAGCAAGGAAGCAGTCCGGATGATGGAAAAGACAGAAATTTCGGACAAGCTTATTATAATTCAGGAGGAATAGAAATTATGAAAAAACTGATTGCAGCAGCACTGGTTGGAACAATGGTACTTACTATGGCAGGATGCGGAAGCAAGACTGCAGAAACAACAGGAAGCGAAGCTTCTTCTGATGCAGCAGGCGGCACACTGGTTATGGCTACCAATGCAGAGTTCCCGCCATATGAATATTATGAAGGCGAAAATGTCGTAGGTATCGATGCAGATATCGCAGCAGCCGTAGCAGACAAGCTGGGTATGGAGCTGAAGATCGAAGATATGGCATTTGATTCTATCATCCCGGCTGTAACATCTGGTAAGGCAGATATTGGACTGGCCGGTATGACCGTTACCGAAGACCGCCTGGAAAATGTGGATTTCTCTGATACTTACGCACATGCAACACAGGTTGTTATCGTAAAAGAAGACAGCGATATTGCAAGTCCGGATGACCTGGAAGGCAAAAAGATCGGTGTACAGCTTGGTACCACCGGTGATATTTATGCAGGTGACATCAAAGATGCAACCGTAGAGCGTTACAACAAAGGTTTCGAGGCCGTACAGGCACTTACTCAGGACAAAATCGATGCCGTTGTCATCGACGGAGAACCGGCAAAAGTATTCGTGAAAGAAAACGAAGGCCTGAAGATGCTTGATGAAGCATTTACCGAAGAAGATTATGCGATCGCAGTAGCAAAAGGAAATGATGAATTGCTGGATAAGATCAACACTGCACTCGGCGAACTGAAAGATTCCGGTGAGCTGGATAAGATCGTTGACAAGTATATCACAGCGGAATAAAAGAAAGTGACAGAGGAATGCCATGTCAAGACAATTATACTTGAATTTTATTAAAGATAACAGATGGAAATACATTGTGAACGGTCTGGGAACGACACTGCAGATTACCTTTTTTGCAGTCATTCTCGGTATTGCTCTCGGATTCCTGATCGCAGTCATCCGTTCAACCTATGACAAGACAGGAAAAGGGAAAATATTGAATTTTCTGGCAAAAGTATATCTTACCGTAATACGAGGAACACCAGTACTGGTACAGCTCCTTATCATTTATTTTGTCGTATTTGCAAGCGTGGATATCAATAAAATTATCGTTGCAGTCATGGCATTCGGTATCAACTCCGGTGCGTACGTGGCAGAGATCATAAGAAGCGGTATCATGTCGATTGATGACGGACAGTTTGAGGCAGGCCGAAGCCTGGGCTTTAACTATACACAGACCATGATCTACATTATCCTGCCGCAGGCACTGAAAAACGTGCTTCCGGCACTGGCAAACGAGTTTATCGTACTTTTAAAAGAAACTTCCGTATCCGGATACATAGCCATTCAGGATCTGACGAAAGGCGGAGATATCATTCGAAGCCAGACATACAATGCTCTGTTCCCGCTTCTTATGGTGGCAGCGATCTATCTGATCATGGTGCTTTTCTTTGAAAAGCTGGTATCCATTTTAGAGAGGAGGCTGCGTAACAGTGAGCGTTGAGAAAAAAGAGACCCTGATCCAGGTTCAGAACCTGACCAAGACTTTCGGCGGCAGCGTACATGCACTGAACGGTGTCAGCACCGACATCAAAAAAGGCGAGGTTGTCTGTGTGATCGGACCTTCCGGTTCCGGTAAAAGTACATTTCTTCGCTGTCTGAATCGTCTGGAAGATCCGACGGACGGACGTATCATTTTTGCGGGGGAAGATCTGATGGATCCGAAGACGGACATTGATATGCACCGTCAGAAAATGGGAATGGTATTTCAGCATTTCAACCTGTTTCCACATATGTCGATCCTGAAAAATATGACGATCGCCCCGATGAAACTGCAGAAACGCGGCAAAGACGAAGCAGAAGGTCAGGCTATGAAACTTCTGGAGCGAGTAGGACTTGCTGACCGTGCAAATGCTTATCCAAGCCAGCTCTCCGGCGGACAGAAACAGCGAATCGCCATCGTGCGTGCCCTGTGTATGAATCCGGAAGTGATGCTTTTTGACGAGCCGACTTCCGCACTTGACCCGGAGATGGTCGGAGAAGTGTTAAATGTTATGCGAGATCTTGCCAAAGAGCACATGACCATGGTCGTGGTAACCCATGAAATGGGATTTGCAAGAGAAGTTTCCGACCGTGTGATCTTTATGGCGGAAGGAAAGATCGTAGAAGAAGGAACGCCGGAAGAGATCTTTACGGCACCAAAGACAGAGAGACTTCAGAGTTTCCTGAGTAAAGTTCTTTAAAGAGAATTTATCGAAATACAGAAAACGGCATGGGTGTCAGA